>JAGTRH010000117.1 GCA_018396795.1 Candidatus Bathyarchaeota archaeon | reverse complement strand
GTAATTCCTCTAGGGTTTTTCCAATATTTCTCCAATTTTCCAGTTTGGTATCAACACTCATGGTATCACGGCCTATCAAGACTGGTGAATTACCTTGCTCCCATGTTGTATATAAATTTATTGAATTTACTATATATTTATATAGTACTATAGCCAAATATAGCATCGGAGAGCACCAAAGATGAGCAAAACTGGGAAAAGAAGCGTGGAAATCGCTGAAAAATTGGCGGAAATTAACAGGAACATCATAAGTTTACAGGACCTCATTCTCAGCATGAAAACCACACTTGAAACAGTAACTAGGAGAGAAATTGAAAGAGATTGTCTGGCCAAATTAACACTGAAAACAAATGAAAACATGGAAAAGTTCCTAAGCGAAAGAAACCCAAAATGCAGCATCAAGGATTGGTGCACTAGGAGAGTTGAAAAAGCGGCCTCCATGGTGCTCCGCGCCTTTATGGAGCAGGGAACCACATCAGCAATTGAGCAGGTAAAATACCACGTTAACGCCGCCACCAGGCATTCTAGTGAGATAAAATGCCCCGATGAAACATGTTTCCAAAACGCTATCAACACATTTAAAGGCCTAGGAGAAATACTAGAAGCCTCCAGTAAAGAATCTGCAAAGCTTACTGATGTTTATTCGCCCCAGAGCAAGCCTAGTTTCGCGGAGATTAAAGAAGAGGAAATATGTGAACTGTTAGCGCCCCTCTCTAACGTAACGCGTTTAAAGATTCTCAAAAACTTGGAGAAGGGCGGAAGGAATTTTGCCCAGTTAGAACGCCAAATCGGCATAAGGGGTGGCCACCTTCAATTCCACCTAAATAACCTCATTCAAGCAGGCTACGTTAACCAAGAAAAGCCCCAAGGCAAATACCTAATCACCATAAGAGGATTAAAAGCCCTAAGATTCTCATACGCACTAAGAGAAGCCGTCGAAGGAGGTCAAACTTCAACCAGTTAAACAGGAATGTGAAACTTGCATTTTTTGGCAGTCAGGCCAAGAATAATTTAGACATAATGAGTTCCTACTTTGGTACGGGAAGCCTTTGCTTTTGTGCAGGCAGAGTGTAAATAAGCTCCTTTCAGTGTTCGATGTCCTATTTATTGGAGTTACATAAACATTTCCCAATAGCCAAACACTGAAAAACAGGCTTACTCGGTGTCTGAAAATTTTTTTGAAAATGTTTATATAGGTGGGCTACGGGGCTATTAGCAATAGAAAAATTACTGGGGCCATTTTTTGGCTTTCGGCTTTTTTTCTATTTTAAAGTTTGTTTAGAAAGATGAGTAGAAATGGAATCGCAAGATTTAGTTATTGAGAATTTAAGACCAGGTCTTAAGAGTGTAAATTTAAAATTTAAATGCGCGTCTTTAAATGAAGAGAGACAGGTTGTATCGAGGCAGAGCGGTGAGACTAACAGGGTCACTGAGGCCTTGGTGGGCGATAGTTCGGGAAGCATTCTTTTAACCCTCTGGAATGATGACATTGACAAGGTAGAAGAGGGCCACATCTATAAGTTGAGTAACGGTTACACCAGCGTTTTTAAAGGCTCTTTGAGATTGAATGTTGGTAGGTACGGTAGCCTCGAGGAAGTCGAGGGCGGCGAAGATATAGAGATAAACAATGAGAATAATCTCTCAGACAAGGTTTACGAGCAGGAACAGAGATACAGGCCAAGGTATGGCGACTCAGGCTCCAAATATGGATCCAGACCATACCGTAGAGATAGGTCTCATGGTAGAGATAGGGGTAGTAGAAGAGGATACTAATTAATTAATAATCCACCGTTCCATCCTAGATAACGGTAATATGTGTTCGAGGTAGGAGAAGGGGATATTAATTAAAATCTCTTCTTCCCCCCTTTTTTGGTTATTAAGTGAAAAATTTATTCATCCAATTTTTTATTTTTAGGTTAAACTTCGCTTTCCCTGCCCCCTTATAAGCGTTTTATCGCTGGAAGGGTTTCTAATAGAAATTTATTTCTTCTGAGTGTTTTACTAGATAACATAGAGAGGATACAATATTTGGAAACTTTTGGAGGAAATCAATGTTCATTAGATATGTTAGGGATAAAGATAGATGTGTGGATTGCGGTTTTTGTGAAACAGTTATTCATTGTCCCAGTCCCAAGTATTGCATTGGCTGTGAGGCGTGTTTTCTCGGTTGCCCCTATAGTGCCCGAAAACCAGTACCCGACTCTGAGCCCAGAGGTAAGTGCAGAATTGTTATTGATGGTTTAGAGTTTGAAGTTCCAGAGAGGATTACTGTTAAGAGAGCACTTGAACTGGCGGGATGTAGGTTTACCAGATTTCCGGAGAAAGACGCTTTTTTCGCTCCCTGTAATACGGGGGGATGCTACAGCTGCTCCGTTATCATAAACGGTGAATTGAAGCCGTCCTGCCACGTGGGGGTGGAAAACGGCATGGTTATTGAAACAGCTGTGGAGGGGAGAACTCCTTATAGGATAGTTGAGGGCTTCTCTCCTCACAGTGTTGGAGGCGTTGGAACCCCTTACTGGCTAAAAATGGGCATGGGGTATATTGAGGTGGCGGCTTTTGTTGCGGGATGCAATCTGCGCTGTGGAACCTGTCAGAACTATCACGTCACCTACAACAGTTCGGGTTTGCCCCTCACACCGCGGGAGGCCGCTGCGAATCTCACCTATATGCGTAAACGTTTCCGCGTTGACAGAATGGCTATAAGTGGGGGAGAGGCAACACTGAACCACAGGTGGCTCTTAGAATATTTTAGGGAACTTAAAAGGTTAAACCCTGATTCCAAAGCTCGACTCCATCTTGACACGAATGCCACCATACTGACGAGGGAGCGCATAGACGACCTCATAGAAGTGGGAGTTACAGACATTGGTCCTGACCTAAAGGCTCTAAGGGTGGAAACCTTCCAGAAACTGACTAACATTGAGGATCGGGAATTGGCTGAAAGGTATCTGAGAACCTCCTGGGAGGCGGTGAAATACATAGCGGACAATTATTATCCAGAAAAAGTCTTCATGGGAGTGGGAATCCCATACAACAAATTCATTCACCCCAACATGGATGAGATTTATGAAATGGGATTAAAAATTGCGGACATTAACCCGGAAATACAGGTGTGCGGATTAGACTATAGACCAGAATTCAGGAGAAGAGATATTATCCAGCCAACACCTGAAGAAATGAAGAAGGTCAAAAAAACACTGGAGGCAGCCGGACTGAAAAAAGTGATTGTTCAAACCAGCCGTGGACACATAGGCCCCTAAAATGGTAAGTTGACTAATAGTTGAAAAAATGGTGCCTACCTTCAATTATTTTTGTTCAGCGCTTATCTATACAATATCTTAGAGGAGAGGCGAGACGCGTAATTCAAAACGTCATATGCTTATGTGGATACAGTTTTTTATTGTTCTAGAATTTCTACAAGTTTTTTAATAACTTCTTTTTATTTGATTTTAGATGCCCTATTCGATAAAGAATAATGCTGCTGTCAGCGGTAATGATTCGATTAGGTCAAATGTTGCTTTTCCGTTTGAGGGAACCTGTGTCAAGATCAGAATCATCAATCGGAACAGCATATTGATCGCTTATTATTTGGCTAGTTATTTGGCAAAGAATAACATCATCGCCGGGCAACGTTGCCAGGACAAGGGCAGGACGACGTTTTGCCTGAGTCAAATCAGAGAAAGGGAAGGGGACAACAACTACATCACCCTTCACAAATCTTGCCAAGCTTCGTCCTCCGCTGGTCGAAGCCAGTCCTTCTTCAATGAGGACTCGCTCAAAATAGTAAATTCAAATCTCTCTTTAACTTCCTTCGTTTTCAGGAATCTAATAAAATCTAGTATCTCTTTCAGAAGAGCTTCAGGCATCTGCTCTATTTCCTTTAGAATTATTTCCTTACTATCCATAGTTTAACCCCACATAGTTCGATACTAAACATGTTTTGCCTCAAATATCTGGTAAACCCGGTGTAGACCTTCATTCTTCCTAAATATTTATTCTAATACGAATATAAATTCCCATTCTAAATTTTTACAGTCTTACGAATTGTATCTTCTCTCTACCATCTTATAGCAAATTAATGCAGACAACGCTTTCTTAACGTGTAATATTCAACCACGAATTGGTAAATGTTCAGTTTGGTTGTGCTCAATCCAAAAATGTTTAAGGATGCGTGTTTTAATCTTACTGAGTGGTGAGTGTAAATGAAGTTGTTTGAACCTGTCACCATTGGAAATATGGTGCTTAGGAACCGGTTGGTTATGCCACCTATGGGTACGAATTTTGCGGCTGAAGATGGGTCGGTGACTCAGCGTATCATAGATTATTATAGGGAGCGTGCCCGGGGTGGAGTGGGACTGGTGATTGTTGAGGGGGCTTATGTTCACCCTCTGGGGAAGGGTTCAATTCTGCAGCTGAGCCTCATCGACGATAATAAGATTCCGGGTTTGAGTAGGCTCGCGGAAGCCATTAAGGCTGAGGGGGTCAAGGCAGCGATTCAGCTTTTTCATTGTGGGAGACAGGGTTCCTCCATGATTATTGGGGCGCAGCCCGTTTCTGCTTCTGATGTTCCCTGTATGCTGGTTAGGGAGACTCCCCGCCCCATGACTCTTGAGGAAATAGAAGAAACCATTGAGGCCTTTGGAGAGGCTGCAAGGAGAATAAAGGCTGCGGGATTTGATGCGGTAGAGATACATGCTGCTCATGGCTATTTGATTAATCAGTTTTTATCTCCACTAACGAATCTGAGGAGGGACAAGTATGGGGGAAATTTTGAGGGGAGAACAAGATTCCTAGTTGAAATAATTGAGAGAATAAGGCAAAAGGTGGGAGAAGATTTTCCCATTATTTGCAGAATGAATGGTAGCGACTTTTTTGAGGGCGGTATTACTCTGGA
>JAGTRH010000116.1:2232-4908 GCA_018396795.1 Candidatus Bathyarchaeota archaeon | reverse complement strand
TATGGACCTATAACTTCACGGTGTAATTCATACTTTATCTCACCCTGCTCCATCGCTATTTTTAGCGGCTCAACCATACCCTTATATTTAAAGAAGTCATTGAACTCCGGGACAATGAAATTGAATGTTCTCCCAGCATAGGCTTGCCCGATCCTTATAAAACGCGCTGGAGTCATGCCGCCACAGTAGCGGTTTCTGCCAGGTATACCATGTGCTGGAATTTTTGCACTTGGCTTACCTAGTATCATATCTCTCGTTGCGAAACTCTTCCCGGTTCCCGGATCACCAAATAATGCTAAAGACCAACCAGTCCTCTTTCCAGTCTTTCCACCTTCATGAATTATCTCTACATTAGCTAATCCATACTGCTGAGTTATGCTCAATAAGCTATCGAAGTATAGAACTGATCCAAAAAGATCTCGGAGGTACGCTGATAGAACAGATATATTAAACGTCTTACCAAATCTTATCGTCTTCTCAAGCCTGTTTGCGAGTAGATCATGCACGTATGCTTCGAGCTCTCGATCCATTTTATCTATTAACAGTTTCTCCTCAAGCAGTAAGTCGATGCGCTGTTTTTCCTCATTAAATGGTACACTTACGCCTCTCGTTGTTTGTACTTCTTTTGGTTTGCCCTTAATCTCAATCTCGATGACTGGTAAAGCTTCTCTAGCTATGCTCCACTCGCGATATTTACCATCACTATAGGATTGGTTCAGTATACCTAGCTTTATGAGATCACTTAGAATATCATCGGCTTTAGTTGAATGAGCGATTCTTCTAATTTCGCTTGAGTCAATCATTCCATCATTCTCTACAATAGCCTTTAGGAGCGATATGCCAAGCGTGCCATGTTTGCTTTTTATCCTACGAATTCCATCTACAATGAGGCTTCTAGAGCCTTCAAGAGATAATTTCCCTTTGTTTAGCATGTAATGTTTTCCCATAAAAATCGCCCAATAGCGGGGTTTATGATGTTGGAAGATCTGTTTTAAAACATCATCAGTTATTCTTGAGGCTATTTCCATAGAAGCTTCATCCTCATTCATGTCCCAGCCACATAAAAACTTATCAAAGTAAGGTATCTTTAGCCACTTGCCTATCTCAAAAAGCTGAGATATGGAATAAGCCCTCTTTAGAAGCTCCTTCCTTTCATAAATCTTTTCCTCAATGCCAGAAGCCAAAAGCCCTTCAACCTCCTCGTTAATTAAAAATTTAGTGTGAACAATTTATTTAAAGGCACTTTGGAGCATTTAAGATTTAAATACTTAGTTACAGCAAAATTAATAATTGGGGGATTTTTAATGCTAGGCGGGTACATGGGAAAAATTTTAAAAGTTGATTTAACTGCCGGAACATTAAGGACTGAATCGGTCTCCGAGGATGTTGCAAGAAAGTATTTGGGCGGCAAAGGATATGCTGTTTATATACTTTACCACTATTTGAAGGAATATGAGTCTAAAGGTATTTCACCATCTGATGTTAATCCCCTAGGTCCGGAAAACATTTTGATTTTTGCTACTGGTCCAGGGACTGGTGTGCCGGGATTCCCATGTTCTGGCAGATATCACGTTATGTCTCTGCGGTCTCCCTTAACTGGCTCTATTGGAAGCGCTAATTCTGGTGGAGAGTGGGGGCCTTTCCTGAAATTTTCAGGTTATGATATGATTGTTCTAGAGGGTGCGTCTGAGGAACCAGTTTACCTGTCAATTGTTAATGGCGTGGCTGAAATAAGAAGCGCGAGCGACCTTTGGGGTAAAAACGTTTTTGATACTTGCAGGATCTTGTCAAGAAGAATTGGGGGTAAAAATACAAGTGTTACATGCATTGGTCCTGCTGGCGAGAATCTTGTTCGTATGGCATGTATTGTGAACGATGAGCATAGGGCCGCAGGAAGAACAGGTTTAGGAGCAGTTATGGGTTCGAAGAAGCTTAAGGCCATAGTTGTCTCTGGCGAAGAGAAAGTTCCGTTAGCAGATCCAGATGGTTTTAGAGAAGTCTCAAGGCGATGCTTAGAAACCATGAGAAAGAATAGCGTGACTGGCGAGGGATTGCCAACATATGGAACATCAATTCTAATTAATGTTATCAATACCGCGGGTGGTTTACCATATAAAAACTGGCAGACTGGTGTAAATCCCTATGCTGATAAAATAAGTGGTGAAACACTCGCCGAGACATATCTAATTAGTAGAAGAGCTTGCTGGGGATGCCCGATAGGATGCGGAAGAGTCACGAGCGTTTCCTCTGGACCGTTCCAAATTCTTGGAACGGAAGGGCCGGAATACGAGTCAATATGGGCCTTAGGAGGAACTACGGGAGTTAAGGATTTAGATGCCATAGTTAAGGCTAATCACTATTGCGATGAATTGGGCATGGACCCCATAAGCCTAGGTTCAACGATAGCAGCCGCTATGGAATTATATGAACGAGGGTATATACCTAAAGAAGACCTTCAAGGCTTAGACTTAAGATTTGAGAACTCTGCAGCCCTCGTTGAAGCAGTTTGGCGAACAGCATACAAAGTCGGCTTTGGCAAATATCTAGCTTTAGGGTCAAAGAAGTTATGTGAAATTTATGGTCATCCAGAGCTTTCGATGAGCGTTAAGGGTCTTGAAATGCCAGCGTATGATCCAAGAGCAATTAAGGGCATAGGCTTAAACTATGCAACAGCGA
>JAGTRH010000116.1:0-2222 GCA_018396795.1 Candidatus Bathyarchaeota archaeon | reverse complement strand
GAATAGAGGAGGATGCCATGTAACTGGATACACTGTTTCAGCGGAGGTTCTTGGAATACCTGAAAAAATAGATTCATTAACGCCTGAAGGTAAAGCTAGGTGGGCTAAATTATTCCAAGACTTTACTTGCGTTGTTAATTCAACTGTAAACTGTTTATTCTCAACATTTGCTCTTGGGGTCAAAGATTATACCGATTTGCTTTCAGCAGTTACAGGCTGGAGTTTAACTGAGGATGAGGTGCTAAGGATCGGAGAGAGAATATATAATCTTGAAAGAGTTATCATCAACAAATTTGGCTTTGATGGAAAAGATGACACCTTACCAAAGCGCCTTCTTGAAGAGCCTATGCCTGAAGGGCCAGCCAAAGGCCACGTCGTCGAGCTGGAAAAAATGAAAGAAGAATACTACAAACTTAGGGGTTGGGTTGACGGTAAACCATCAGCTGAAAAGATCAAGGAGCTGGAGATCGAGCTCTAAAATAACTGGGTAAATAACAATTTCCAACCATTTTATTTTTATCTTCCTATTTTATTATAGTTATATAGTATGTCAAACGTATCCATCAAGATTTTACTCTTCGCAACCTTAAGGAAAAAATATGGAAGCAAAGAAATAACTATTCAATGCGATGGAACCCTAAAAGGACTGATTGAAAGTGCCTCAAAAGTTTTAGGAGAAGAATTCTTAGACGACGTTTATGATAAAAGATCTGGAAGGGTGCGAGACGACTTAATATTTATGATTAATGGGAGAAATCTCAAAGACCTTAAGGGAAATATTGAATTGAGAGATCAAGATGTAATAGCTATCTTTCCACCATTAGCTGGAGGCTCCGCAAATTTAAGAGGAGTATATAATGAATAAAGACTGCCCAAAAACTTTACAGATTGAAGTAACGAATGAATGTAATTTCAATTGCCAGATGTGTATAAGACGCGTTTGGAATGCTAAACCCGAGAATTTAAATTTAGACCTATATAAGAAAATTGTTGAGGCAATATCTCAATGCTTAGATAAACTTATTCTATACGGGCTTGGAGAACCTCTTCTTAACCCAAACTTTTTGAACATGCTCAAAATTGCAAGGAGGAAATTGCCGAAAGACTGCGAGATATCTGTCAGCACAAATGGTTCTCTATTGGATCAAAAACTAGCTGAAAGAATATTAAGGATTGGAATAGACGATATTTCATTCTCCATAGACACCTCCGATTTAACAAAGCTTAAGTATATTAGAGAGGGCTCTGAACCAACGAAGCTTATTAAAAACTTTCGGTATTTAGCTAGAATGAAAAGACTTAATAGAGACTTATTTAAGTTAGGCATTGAAGCTGTTGTGATGAAAGATAATTTTATGGATCTTCCAGGTCTTGTTGTAGATGCGGCTAATGAAGGCGTTGACTATGTTCTCGTCTCTCATGTCGTGCCATACACAGAGAGAATATTTCAAAATGCGGTATACATCACTTTAAGCAGAAGATCTTTTGAGATAATTCAGTCAGCCTTAAATTATGGGCAAAAAATAATGCTTGAAGCAGTTTACGAAACGTTTGGTAGGGCTTATGGCATAAATATTGAATCTAGAGCATCTAATATTGTTAGGGGGTTCTGGAGTGAGGCTGAGAAAGATGGATACTGGATTAATCTTCCGCTTTTGTTTGAATCAATTGATAAGATTGCTGTGATCAATGATGTGGAAAGAATATTTATTTTAAGCCAAAAGTTAGCTCATGAATACGAAGTGGAGCTAAGGCTTCCAAACTTGTATCCGGATGCTAAGGATAGAAGCTGTCCATACGTTGATAAAGAAATTATGTTTGTTAGATCAGATGGTGCTGTTACACCGTGCATAGAATTTTCTTATAAACATCCCGTCTACATTAACTCGCATGTTAAAACTGTGAACCCAGTAATTCTTGGAGACTTAAATGAAGAAAACGTGGGAGATGTTTGGAACAAAGAAAACTACCTTGCTTTCAGAGAGATTAGAAGAAAAATGTCTAAAAATATCCCCTGGTGTGGCGATTGCTTATATTCTTCCTTAAGATGCTTTTTTGCCGAGACAAACAGCATTGATTGTTACGTAAATGAGCCTAGCTGTAGCGAATGCTTATACAGTGTAAAGATAGCTCAGTGTAACGTATAGGCTCTAAAATCGCTTTACTTAATTCTTTTATTACTCAAGTCATATATGAATGAAGCTGACTCTTCTTTTAATATT
>JAGTRH010000115.1 GCA_018396795.1 Candidatus Bathyarchaeota archaeon | reverse complement strand
TTGCTTATTTCAGGGGCCTTTGGATAAGACCCCAAAATTTTAACGAATAAGGCGGTAGATTTCAATCCTTCCAAAGCATCAGAACATCTATCCTCAGACCTATGGCCCTCAAAATCCAGATAAAAATTATACTCCCAAGGTCTCTGCCTAGTTGGCCTAGATTCTATCTTCGTTAAGTTTATTCCTCTTAAAGCGAACTCCCCCAGAGCTTTATAAAGCGCGCCGGGAACATGCTTCGTTGAAAAGATTATTGATGTCTTATCATTTCCAGTCGGTGGCGCATCAAACTTAGATAGGATAAAGAAGCGTGTGTAGTTGTTTGGGTTGTCAGCTATATCCTTGGCGAGAATACTCATGTTATAAATTTTCGCGGCTCTCTCACTGGCTACCGCTGCAGCATCAACAATGCCATGCTCCTTGATCATTTTTACACTTCCAGCAGTGTCGTAGGTGGATATTAACTCACAGTTTAATCTCTCAAGAAAATTTCTACACTGTCCTAGCGCCTGTGGATGCGAAAAGATAACTTTTATCGAATCTAACTTAACTCCGGGATTCGCAATTAAGCAGTGATCAATCTTTAGGACAACTTCGCCCCAAACCTTAACGTCATACTCTAGAAATAAATCGTAAACTTGCGTAACGCTTCCTTCAATGGAATTCTCTACGGGAACAACACCAAAGTCTGTTTCACCGTTCTCAACTTTAGTAAACACGTCTGAAAAACGTTTACATGGAATCGGTTGACACTCTAAGCCAAAAAACTCATAAATTGCGCTCTCACTATACGCACCTATTTCGCCTTGAAAGGCGACTCTAAAGTTTTTCTTAGCCTCCTTAAATTTTTTAGCTTCCATATACCAATTTTCTCTCTTTGGAATTTAATCCAGTAATCTAGTGCAAAACACTAATGATCCCATAAAAGAAGTAAATAAGCATTTTGAAATTTTTAGCGATATTATTAGGTTAACCAACATATCGAAGGTTTCAGGAGAAACTTTAAACATTATTATAAATTGGCAAAAAGGTTAAATTCAGCCTAGTTATTAGCATAGCCATATAGTGAGGTGCAATTGTTGGCGTATAAGTATATGGCGGAGGCCTGGAGAAGACCGAGTGAATCCCATGTGGAAGAGATTATGCGCGAAAGAGTGATAGAGTGGCGTAGGCAGCCGACAGTGTATAGAATTGATAAGCCCACACGTATTGATCGAGCTAGAAGACTTGGGTATAAGGATAAACCGGGCTATGTTGTTATACGGGTTAGAGTTAGGAGAGGTGGGCTTAGAAAACCTAGACCTAGTTCCGGAAGAAGGCAGAAACGTATGGGTGTCAGTAAGTTTAAGCCAGCTAAAAGCTTAAGGTTAATAGCTGAGGAAAGAGCTGCACGAAGATTCCCAAATCTTGAGGTTCTTAACTCCTATTGGGTTTGGGAAGATGGACGCTATAAATGGTTTGAAGTTATAATGGTGGATCGAACACTTCTACCCGAACTGAAGCTCGGAAAAGGAAGAGGAAGAGTATTCCGTGGGCTAACAAGCGCTGGAAGAAAAGTACGCGGCCTACTAGCTATATAAATTCTAGTTTCTCTTCTATCCATCTAAGTACAATTCATTTGCAAAAGTATCTGTATCACCACTAAAGATAGTGTATTTTAGATGTAATTTAATCCGTATATTGGCGTAGGCATTGGTAGGGCTTCGCCCAAAAATTTTCTTATAGGCTCTATTTTTTCTCTAGGTCTTTCTTTTTCAGGCGAATCAAAAAATAGAAGCGTGAATTCCGATTTCTCAAGCGTAAAGTCCTCATCGCCTAAAAATAATATTATTTTTCCGTCAACATCTCTGACCTCAATTCTCGAGGCCAGTTCAGCTCCCAATCTTTCAATTAGATAATATTTAGCATTCTCAAAGAATCTTTTTGAATTCAGTATGAGCATACTTGCCTCAGAATTTAAGGGAGGCCTATTTATCCCATATTTCTCAAGTAGACCTAACATTTCCGCATCATGGAAGGGTACCGTTACCTCAAGATTGTTGATATGCATAGTTTTAAAGAGGTATTCAATTAGATGTATAATTGCGTTCCTTGAACCAGCATACTCCCAAATCTTTAAAAAATTCGTCTCAATGAATAGGGATGTAGCAATATAAGCCAAAGGCCTGTCGTTAACAACGGCCAGATATATTCTATTCTTTATGCTTGTATACTTTAGTGGTTTGGTGAAGATTTTCAGCAACAAATTAAATTCTTCGAGACTACGCCTATATCTAACGGGTTCTTTTTGGTAGATAGCAACGACATCTTTCAACAAGCTTTCATCATAACAAATGAAATTAAGTTTATTCTGGTCAACTTCAAGTTTCCCATAAGGAATATTATAATTATAAATTAAGCCAGACTTAAAGAATCCTAAACGCTTATAGAGATTTCTATCTCCAGATATTAGAACAAGATCTATGCCATCATTGGTCATCTTTTGTATCGCATCCATAATTAAGGCGGATGCATAACCTCTCCCCCTAAAATCTTCACGAGTACAAACAGAGTCTATCATACCAACCTTAAACCATGATCCGAAAATTAGAAGATCTCCCTCCCATATGCCAACATGTGAAATCGGCTGCCCATCCTTAACAATTATGCGAAGGTTCTCCAGATTATTTCTATTGAACAAAAGTGGAAAAGCGTCACCCATTATAGGTGGGAGACCTCTCTGAGTCATAAATATTTCATTAACTAAATCTATTATTTTTTGCAGCTCACCAGATCTCGCTGCTCTGGGCCCCTCGAACAGAATATGACACCCCGCATAGGATACGTTTAAAGATTCTATTAATAATTCAAACAATTTGATTTATAGACTTAAAAAGATAGCCGAAAAGGGCAAAATATTTTATGGCAAGAAAACTGCTGCTGCTACAACCGTAGTCCACAAACCGTTTTTATCACCTTCAGCTGATTGGCATATATGTGTTGTCTTGAAGATTTTGCCGCTGGCTTTATACACCTTCTTCCTTTCATCCCACGCTATTTCGGGATCAAATTCGATGCCAAGAGTAGTAGCCAACATTGTTGCCGCAAGATCCTCAGCATAGTCACCGGCTTTCTTAGCTGTTTCGCCGAAAGAGTGGTGTTCAGCTAAATAACCGTATCCGTCATTTTCTTTTGGAATAGCTAACCCAATAGCCGCGGCTACTAAGCGGTTCGGTTCGTTAGTTTCGTTCTTAGCCATAACAACATATGTTATCTGCCCAGGCTTCAAAAGCTTAAGCCCCTCTTCCCTCGAAATTATTTTGCAGCCGGGTGGGAAAATACTTGAGATGCATACTAAATTGCACCTCTCTATTCCAGCGTCTCTTAACGCAAGCTCGTAAGAAATTAATTTGTCCCTATGTATGCCTACGCCTTTAGTGAAGAACATTCTAGTTGGAATCATACTCATATCTATGACCATAAATTCATATGGATAAACAACCTTATTAAAAAATTTTTTCGTTAAAAATGCCAAATTAATTGCTTCTAGCATTTTTAAAAATAAATAAAAATTATCTTTCTGTTAAAGAAACATATAAAAAGTATAGTAAAAATATTTGACCATCATGCGGCTAATCTCATAAGAGGGTGAAAATCGACATGATTATTAAAGCAATAGTTTACAGAGGAGGAAGAAAGCGCTTTGGAAAAGGCTTCAGTAAAGAGGAGCTGAAAACCGTAGGCTTAAATATCAAGGAAGCAACAACGCTGAAAATTCCAGTGGATAACAGAAGAAAAACAAAGCATGAAGAGAATGTAAGAGCCCTAAGAGATTATCTGACTCAATTACCTAAGAAAACTTAAAAATATCTGAAAGAATTTCTAGAGCTTATGTAGCAATGATAAGTGATTGCCGTGAAGAGCAAAATATCCTATGTGAACTTGAGCTTCTTCGCTCATGCAACAGAGGACCAAGACAAGGTTCTTACAGCTGCCAAAAATATTCTCCCACCAAAATATTCTGACAAGATATCTTTTAGTAAAAGTAAGCTAAAGGGTGAATACGGAAATCCAATATTCTTCTTTAAAACACAGATAAGAGACCCTGAAATAACCGAATCGTTGTTGCTTAATATATTCTTTAACCTACCAATAATTGACAAGGAGGATTTACTTAGACATCTAAATTTACATTTAAGTAAAGGAAGCCTATACATTAGGCTTGATAAGCAGGAAGCATTTAGAGGTAAATTCAAAATCTGCAAAGCTGATCCTATTAGGATACATATAAGGTTTAAAACTTCAAAGGTTGAAGAGATAAGAGAAATATGCAAATCAGCCGGATTAATGCCATGAAGAAATCATTTGTTGATCTTCATTTATGTCCACCGATAAATCAGCCGGATAAAGTTAAGGCTTTAGTAGAAAAATCCTCAGAATTGGGATATAGTATCGTGGGCTTAACCTTCCCAGTTGATATTAGCAAAGATAGCATTAAGAATATGCAAGGAATATGCCGTGATTCAGGCTTAGATCTAGTTACAAGGATCGATTTAACTCCCAAGAATGCTAAAGAACTTTTAAATATTCTAAGTAAAGTTAGGTGGAAGTTTGAGGTTGTTGCGGTTCAATGCACCACCAAAGAGGTTGCTGTTCAAGCCGCTAAAGATCGAAGGGTTGATCTTCTTTTCTTAAATTTAATTGACCTCAAAAAACATTTCTTTAGTGCTTCCGAAGCCAAGCTTGCATTCGAAAAAAGTGCGGCCCTAGAGGTTAACATGGCTCCTCTAATTCTTCTTGATGGATACCCGAGGATCAGGCTCATGAGCATTCTTAGGAGAGATGTTTTAATAGCTAAGAAAATCGGGATACCAATCGTTTTGTCGAGCGGTGCAAGTAACCCTCAAATGTTGAGAAGACCAGAAGATTACGCT
>JAGTRH010000114.1:3344-4921 GCA_018396795.1 Candidatus Bathyarchaeota archaeon | reverse complement strand
CGCCATAATCCCTCTCTTGGATAAACTTCCTTGAAGGTTCTATAGCAGCCTGGACATGGTGTAACTATAGATTGTACGCTCATCTTTCGAAACGCGTCTGTTACCTTTTCTTTTGCATTATTTAAAGCCGCTTTTCTTTGCCCGGTGTTGAATAATACTGAACCGCAGCAAATGTCGGTGTCTCGATCTATAAATTCGTAGTTAAGCTTTAAACTTTGTAGTATTTTTTCTAGTGAAGGTATACTTTTATTTAAGCGAGCTTTAGTTGTGCATCCAATCCACACATGAATTTTTTTAGAGCTCATTTTCATTTCACCTAATCTGTCCTATACGGGTTACCGTACTTCTTAATTCTTTCGTAGAGGTTCAGATGGATCTTCGGAATAATGCCTCGCTCATCACATATTCGTCGCATATTTAACATGTAATCATCAAGTGGAATTTCAAGCGGGCAGAGGCGTTTGCAGTTACCGCAAAGCGTGCATTCATATAACCCAACTTCTTCAGCGATTTGACAACCTATTGTAAACGTTGTGAACGTGATCTCTTTGGGGTTCCAAGTATATGGATTGTAAGGTTGATTCTTTCTAGAGAACGCGTATCTAGGACATAACTTCAGGCAAGCCCCTCACATCACTGCCTTGATGAGGCCTACTCGGATTTGAAAGTATCTTTTTAGGCTGATTTTCCTTGATGCCTAATGCTGCTGAAAGTCCCAGCATAATCCTTTCAACTCCGAACAGCCCAACGCATTTTGTCTGAAAGGCGGCGTCTTCAGCGTCCTTAACTATCTTATCAATACCGATGATGAACGCTATTTTATTCGTTTCCTCCAATATTTTCTGTGAGATATTTTGAGAATGTTGAAGGAGGAATAAAGCACCGTCTTTAGCGGAGGCAGCGTTCACCCCTAGGATTCCGAGACCTATTTCGCTACTTGATTTCGTCTTTGAGAGTTGGCCATAATTGAATTCCCTAAACTTAAAGGAATCCCATGTGATTTCAGGAAACTTCTCCGGTAGTTGCCAGTAATACTTAATTTCTCCTCCTTTTTCTCGTGAAACGTACTGCTCGTAATATGTGTCCACTATTTGAAGATTTTCCTGTCCTAACTCTCTCCTTAACTCATTCACGACACTTGAGTTATTTACCCCTATACTCCGGTTATCTCCCACGATCTTCGAGATGAATTTCGCGGCTTCTTTCGCATCATTCGCCTCTATAACTTTCACTCCTTGAAAATTCTTCACCGCATCCTTAAAGTCTTCGGCCAGCGAGAGCATATTCTCTATGGAGTATTGCCGTATAAGCTTTAACCGCGACTTTATATCTCCTAGGCTGAGTTTAATTGGCCTTCCATGCAACGCATATGTCAACTTCCTCTGATTTTCTTGAGAGGTTGGTTCAGCCAACCAAATTTTTGGGATCTCAGGTTTCATGGCCTCAACCTCCAATCTTATAGAAGATAGTAAACTGATGGATCTGTATTATATTCTTCGTAAAGCCGGAGCCACCCACGCCTATCCTTTATCAGCTTCGACACCTCGCTATTAGGGTCGTCTAAGTCTCCAATATGT
>JAGTRH010000114.1:336-3334 GCA_018396795.1 Candidatus Bathyarchaeota archaeon | reverse complement strand
CCTCAGTCGGACATGTCTGAACGCAAGCTGGTTTCCATCCCATATCCAATCTTTCAGCGCAGAAATCGCACTTCCCTACGACACCTACTTTATGCTCTTTATATCTCACTTCCTCGTATGGTGTTATGTGATCCGGATAATATCCACGTACATCTTCGTAAAAGCTTATCGCTCCGTAGGGGCATTCGGTTATGCAGAGTCTACAACCCACACATTTGTCGTCGTCTATTAACACGATTCCATCAGGACGTTGGCTTATGGCGCCTGAAGGACAGGCCTTTAGGCATGGGGGATCCCTACAGTGCATGCATTGAACTGGAAGGATTATGTTTTTTGTGAAAGGATATTTTCCAATTTCAACGTTTAGTACGCGACGGTAGAAAATGTCTGGAGGCGTAGCCTTCTCTGATTTACATGCCGTAGAGCAAGATTCACATAATATGCATCTCTTTAGATCTATAATCATGCCCAATCTAGTCATGCAGCCATCACCGACTCTTATAGATTTTTACCCTGATACAGCCATCTATAGCGCAACTTACCTTATCCCAACCTCTAGGAAAGCCTTTATGAGAGTAAAGGGCGTTCCAATGGACACCCACGCCTCTTGCTACGTCTTCACCTAAAGCCCTTTTACCGAATGTGCCTGCTATTCCTATGCACTCCGGATGGATGCCTTCTGTCACGACGGCTTTGCCTTTTTGTTGATACCCGAATTCTGATTCAACTATTACTTCATCTCCATCTTCAATCCCTTTCTTCTTCGCAGTTTCAGTGTTTATGAGTACTCCATAACACTCACGGTGTCGGCTTGCTACTTCTTTTAACCATGGATTATTCAATGTAAACGAATGTGTGTGGTACGGAAGTTTATAATTTACGACAAGTAAATCATAGTCTTTCACAGGTTCATATGATGGGCATGGTTTCCATTCAGGCAATGTGACGTAATCCTCGGTATCCCATATATCTGCGATTCCTAGCTCATTTACCATTTTTTTAACTTCTTCACCAGCGCGTTTCCAGTACTCAAAGTATATAGGTACTCTGCCTTTTTGTATTAATATTGGATAAGCCTCTTCAATAGTCTTTTTCTCAATAAAGACTTGCGTGTTATTTTTTTCAAACCAGTCAACTCCCACTCCAAACCTGCTCTTTAATATTCTATCTCCGATTTCCAAGTAACTGTATTTTCTGTCAGGTTGGAGTTTATAGGGATCTTCTAAGTTACTGTGCCAATTCACCGTTTCGTTAAGCTCCTTTAAGAAGCCCGCTTTCTCCGCTATGTCGATTAAAACATCAGCGGAATGTTTGACGCCCGGTGCTGGTTTAAGTATTGGGCGCCTAAAGAACCAATGCCAATCTTGACGGCCCACAGCCATAAATTTAAAATGCGGATTCGGTAGAGGGTCGTATCTTTCAGTCCAATGTTGAATAGGTATCAATATATCGCACATTTCCATTGCTTCATTCATTTCCACTGCTAATCCAACGACTAGCGGAATCTTTCGGACTAATCTGGCCATCTCATCTGGGTTAATTAGGTTCATGATGGGGTTGGTCCAGTTTATTAGAAGCATTTCTATGTCATAATCTATGCCGAAGCGTTTCGGATTTTCCATCACGACTGGGACAAAATTGTCACTATAAGAAGCGATGGGGCAAAGTTCAATAAGGTTGTATAATCGTGGACGCACTACTTTCCTAGGCGGATATGGGTCTAGACATCCGAACTTCCAAAACCAATTCGGCGAAAGTTGCATTCCATCCTCGTCCACCTTTGGACCCCAGAGCCGTCTATGGTATGTAGAGATTCCGAGAACGCCTCCAGGAACATTTAGGTTCCCGATTATGGTGTTTAAAAGCATTGTAGCGTAAACGTTATGATAAGCATGCGCATGGTTCATGCCTCTGCCGTCTAATATGGCGGCAGGTCTAAGTGGTAGCTTCCTGCCGTCGATAATGATGGTGCTTCCAATTTTCGCGGCTTCTCCGAACTCCTTACTAATTCTTCTTATCGTTTCCACTGGTATAGTTGTTACTTCTGAGGCCTTTTCAGGTGAATACTTCTTCACATGCTCCTTTAACATCTGAAAAGCGGGAAAACACTTCACATGATCTACTTCATACTCGCCTTCAAGAGCCATATCAGACGTGTTAATAGAGGTGAAGGGTTTAGCTTTCCCTTCACTTAGGTCCCAGACCATAGGCTTGCCTGTCTCTTTGTCTCTAAGGAAGTATCCGTCAGGACCAACCAAATAGGGGCCATTCGTAAACTCTTTTAAATAATGTTCATCATAAATTCTCAGCTCGTTAATCAGAACGTTAAGCATCGAGAGCGCGAGCGCCCCATCGGTACATGGTCTGATTTTGATCCACTCATCCGCCTTTATTGCATCGTTTGTACGAATAGTGTCAATAACAACCTTCATTCCCCTTGCCCGGGCATCGGCCAAGTGTTTTGCAACGTGAACTGGCATAGCGTCGACTAAGGCGCCTGACTGACAAGCCCAAAGTATGAGGTAATCGCAGTGCTCGTAATCTACCTCTCTAAAGAAGGATGCGACGTGAGTGTAGCAACTGTTATGATACCAGCCGCATATAGTTGACCCTCCGAAGAAGAACTGACCTCCAGAAGCTATTACCCACGCAGTATTGAGCCACCAAGGCGGATAATCAAAAGCGGTCATCATAAGCTTTAAAGGATTGCTTTCCCTGATCTCCTTTACCTTCTTAACGATAATGTTTAAAGCTTCGTCGTAGGAGATTTCTACCCATTTGGGATCTATGCCTAAGCCTTTCTCAGGATTTGTCCTCTTAAGGGGTTTTAACACTCGCTTCGGATTGTAAGCCGTCATTATGGCTGAGAGGCCTTTTAAACATTGTCTTCCATAGTTGGGATGACAATCCGGATCGCCCTCAATTTTAACAAGAACCCCGTTCACGCGATGAGCTCTTATACCAGAATCGGCGGTTTGACACATGTAACAAACGGACT
>JAGTRH010000114.1:0-321 GCA_018396795.1 Candidatus Bathyarchaeota archaeon | reverse complement strand
CCTCCTTAACTTTATCCACCCTCAATCCCCTTATGCGTATGCCTTATTAGGGAAGCTTATAAAAATTGAGGCATATTTCACGTTCATATTGAAAGAATCCGGCTGTAGCGGTGGTTTCGTCGACGACGCGGGCTAAGTAGAATTCGCCTTGAGCGCGGTTTTTGCGGTTTGTAATTAGGAAGGTTTTTTCTCCCATGGCTTTAAACCTTCATATTTGCTCTCCTATACTTAGAGGAGAGGATTTTATTTATAATTATGCTATTAAAAATATATATCAGTAATTATATAATTCAGAAGATAATTATAAGGTTAAGGTCAAAA
>JAGTRH010000113.1 GCA_018396795.1 Candidatus Bathyarchaeota archaeon | reverse complement strand
GGAAAACTATATAATGAAAAAATCTATATTTCATGGAAGATAATATAGCCTCTTGAATATTTTAGGACCAAATTGTTGGAAAAAGACATTAAAAAAAGCATATAAAAAAGATATTTTAAATTTTTATGATAATAAGAGGTATTTTTATAAAAATCTTTCGAGAGTGTGCTGATTTTTAATTAGTTCATTTTCTGCTATTATTCTAGATCTTTCTGGAATGGCTTGTGTGATGGCCTCTCTGAAAATTTTAACTTGTTTTGTATATTCAATTATATCTAGTTTTTCTCTATCTGTTAATTCTATTTTAGGAAATATATCAATTTTATAATTTGTTTCTTCTTTAACTTTCTGTGCAACATTTCTATAAAGTCCTAGTCCTATAAAGAATATCTTATTGTAACGTTTTAATTTTTCTTTTAATTCTTCTACAAAAATTGGAACATCTTTTTCTTGCATCTTATAATCATAATTTGGGATCATTTGTCTCCAGTTTATTAATCCGAATTTGGCTGATAGGATTCCGATTTCAACGGGTAAATCCAGTGTATTTTCCCAGAAGACCTTGAAAATGGGGGATGGTAGATACCTTCGATAGGCTGGGATTAAGTTTGGGTTTGGGTCCTTTTTAGCTGTGCATGATGTAAAAACGAGGATTTTTGGGCTCATTTCTCTGAAGGTTTGATAGAAGACCCAGGTATTGTGGAAACCTCTTCTTCTGTTTCTGTTGTTGCCCCTGAATATGATGACCTCGACACCAATGTCTTTACATATAGGGCATGGGCACTTTTTCCAAGGCATATCCCTCAGGGTTTCTAGATAAAGTTTTTCGATTTCAGGTCTTTGTCCAATCATATTATTATATTCATTTAGGACTTTCATCAAATCGTTTATTGAGACTTTTCCTTGATCATATAGCCTTAACATTTGTAAGGCGCTTTTTTCAAGCTCCATTGTATCATTTTCAATATCTTTAACTCTTGGGCTCCTCTCGGTTTGGGGGATTCTTATGGCGCTGTAGCTTTTACCTTCAAGGGTTTGGTAGTTGTTTTCGGCGCTCAGCCAGGCTCTTCTCAAGAAGGAGGCTGAGTCAAAACTCGTCACACCACAACTCATTAATAGGGGTATGAGTTGAGGCCTGGCGATCCCGAAAACATGGATATCTACTTTGCGTTTCGTTTCATCCATCCATCTTCTAATATCTAGCCATACTCCTCTAACAACGTTAGAGAGAGTTTTGATATCTTCATTATCACTTTTTAATCCGGTGGGGGCTCTTGCTAATCCTCCCAGACCAATGTAATCATAACCTATCCTCAGAAGCTCCTTTACAGCTTTTCTGTAGGATTCTACATTCCATCCCTGGGCAACACCTATTATCCTGATGGAGTTTAAATAATGTTCTTTTGATTGCCATAATTCAAACATCTCTCTAGCATTTTCCAGTGTTAATTTCCATCTTTTTTCCTTATATTTATAATAAGCAGGAACTATTAAGTGGTCTATTGAAACTCCATAATCAAATCCACATTTAATATAATACTCTAAAGTTTCTGATGTTTTGAAGGGTGGTTCTTCTTGGTCAATATATCCCCAGGCTCCACAATCTCCCATTATTTCGAAATCTTTAGGTAAATTTAAGAATTTATGAACTCCTTCCTCAAGAATTTTCTTATATTTATTCTTGTTTTCAATGATTTTCATCCTTGAGATTAGAACACCGTCTATTGGGACTTTATCTAAACCAAAAATATTCCAAATGTAGACGTCGTTTTTATAAGGATCTTCGTAATGTTTTTTTGAATGACTGTCAGTTGTGAAGTCATACTCTGGATCTACTCGATCATCCCATTCAGGAATAAAGTATTTCAATCTATACACGCTCCAATATCTATCAGGGCTCCTCTTTTATATTTGTTGGAGAAGCTTCTCTAATCATCTTTAGAAGGTGGTAGGCGTTATGTATTTTCCTAAGTCGGTCATAATGGCTTCGAGTTCCTTGTTTTCCCATCATGATGATGGCTCCTTTATGCTTGGAGCAGACTGGGCAGTCGCATTTTAGGTTTTCTTCCGCTATTTTATCTACATGTTTCCGTCCTGATGGGAGGAAGAGTTCTTTCATCGCCCCTGAGACGCTGGCTGTGGATGAGTCCACTGAATCAACAAGATGTCCAACCCTTTTAATAACATTTGGGCTGGAGACCGCGAAGAGGTGGAGCTTCGGACTTTCTCCTATAATTTCCCTTACTAACTTGACGCGGGCCTCTATCTCGTTGGGTCTGAGACCGAAGAGTGAACCGAGGGCATAATATTTTACATCGAGGCTTGCCAGCTCTTCAGCGCAGTATGCGAGGCTCTCATCGCTCCAGCCCTGAATCACATAGATGACCTCGACTTTGGGCTTGAATTGTTTGGATGCCTCGTTTGTAATCCTTGCATTGAGTATATTTTGGTGTAAGAGCCTCCATTTGTCCTTCTCTGGTAGTTTCAGGCGTTCACCTATAAACGGTGTGTCGAGGTGGGCCACCTTGTCTACCCTCAACCATTCGGCTATGGATAGAAGTTCCCGTGGTGTATTGGGGGTCAGCTTTTTCTTACATATAGCTTCCTCATAACTCCCTGAATCTAGAAAAATCTCGCCTCGAAATCCTAGATAATCATGTAATCCTATCAGAATAGTCTTATCTAATAATCCCTTCTTTTTCAGGGTAGCTATTGAAATCATGATTCCATCTAAGGGTAGCCAATTCCAGTAAGATGGATCGGGGGGAGTTGGGCTCCAGCTAAGATAGATTTTCATTTTTTTCATACTCATCAAAATATGCAGTTTTTCCATAATATTTTGTTATAAGTAAATTAACAGTGTTACCATCTATAATCTTATGTTTCTCGATGATACCCATCTCGATTGCGATTCCACTATATTTTAGGATCTCGCCAACATTGCCCTTGGAGAGGGAACAAATTTCATGAATCCCATCAACTGTAAATGGGTATATTTTGCTATGATCTTTATTATAATCCATCTCTAGAAGATGGTTTTCAAGGGCCTCATGATTTGTCCTGAAGCGCTCAAGGTAGCTGGAGACAAGCTTCATTGCAGCGTCTTCATCTAGGGATTGTAGGAATATCAGGTTCGACGAGAATCTTCGCACAAGGGCGGCGTTCTCCTCATAGATCATGTTCCATCCCTTTGGGCTGCAGGCTACGGTCAGGCTGAAATTGGAAACGTTAAGGTCGATCAGGTGTCTTAGGTCATTGAAGAGCTTCCTCTTCTGAAGTTGAACTAGGGAGGTTATCTCCTCGAACTCGTCTATGAACATGGAGATTAACCTAAACCCTGCCCCCCTAAGAAACTTTAAAAGCCCGGAGAAGGCGTTCAAGGCGTCCTCACTGCGTTCTATACTGGTAGCCACCCCTAGGGTCTCCCTCTCCTCAAAGGTCAGTTTGTTAGCGGTGAGCCATCTCCAGGCATCTAATCCCTTCTTAGGTTCATTAAGCCTCGTTAACGCCGTCACGAAATCTTGATAAACGATATTCTTTCTCAGTTGAGATTCCTCGACGTCGCGGGCAAGGGCTTGGAGCCTATGATAGCCCAGGCTTTCGACGAAGCGCCTGTATATGCTTATGAAATCTGGGCCTGGATGGGGGACATAGGCCGCCAGGCCACCCTTGAAGCGATTATTGATCGTTGTCGTTAGATATCTAAGCAAGTGGGTCTTTCCAGAGCCGTAGGGTCCAACAACCACGATGTGTACTGGCCTACCAGTTCTGGCTACCTTGCTCAACTGCCATAGGACCCTGCCATATGCATCTTCATGAACACCCAGGATAGTGGGCTCCTCCTCTGGGATAGGTACGATGGGGAAAGGGTTCTCCTTTAAAAAGTATATATCATATGGAGAGCCCTCCTCCCAAGAGCTTATTTCTTCATACATAAATAACACCTAAGGTAATTATTATTGGTTCTCTGAAATCTAATAGGGAAAAATCCATATCCAACTTCTTCGGAATGAACTTCAATATATGGATTAATTTTTTGTGTCTCCTCAAGTAGTTTTGAAAAATCATCCAAGGTAAGACGCATCTCTAAACAAACCTGTTTAGCTATCATCTCTATAGGTATAAATCTCTTTGAACATCCATATAAGACCTTTTCATTAAGGTCCTCATAAACATTTTTTAGAATTTCAACAAACCGATTTATTTCAGGTAGTTCTTTAGATCTTATACAATATCTTTCTCCAATTACACAAAAATCATCCCGAGTATATTGTAACAGTCGCACCATCATCTCAACACCTACTTCATTAAGACCTGTAATCCCCATTAATTCGGATAAGCTTGAACTTCTTTGAGATAATATACCCTTTATAAGCATATAAGGGGAATATTTACTTAAAATATCATCTAACAGAGTTCTATCATTATTCTTGAAGGCCTCGAAAAAGTCATAGCCCAACTTCGTCGAGCGATACCCATAACCGTCCGGGGCCATGAGACCCATCTCCACGGCTTGCTCCAACAACTCCGAAGCCCTATCAACGGTAACCATCATAGAACTGGAAACGAGATCGGGTTTGACTGTTCTATAGGTCCTAGCTAGGCGTAGAATGTCTATTAACCTGGACAGGGTAAAGGGCCTCAACGCGAGGTCACCTACCTACTTATCATGAAAATATGATTATTCATGATAGGATATATAAGACTTTCCATAAAAATCAGTAATTCATGAAGAGGATGGACCCGCTCGTCTTGGGTAAATCGAAAATAGGCACCCGAGGCCAAGTCACAATACCCAAAGAAGCCAGGAAAAAATTCAACCTCAAAGAGGGCGAACTAGTTCTATTTATCGAAGAGGATGGAAAACTAGTGATAGTAAAAGGTGTCCTTAAAATTTAAATAAGAATATAAGAATATTTTTAAGA
>JAGTRH010000112.1 GCA_018396795.1 Candidatus Bathyarchaeota archaeon | reverse complement strand
TTTACAAGAATTTGAGGAAATTTTGGTTCGTAGCTGACCTTCTCCCTAAGCGCGCTTATGTAAGCTGCATGCTGCCTACGATAGGTATCGGCGGCTTCACCTAGGCTATGTAGAAGGCATGCAGCTGTGTATTCAAACAGGAGCCCTACTTCAGTATTGGGCGTGCTCCTGCTATAAGGAGGGTGTTATGATAACTTAGGTTGAATGATTATGGGTGGGGAAGAAAATTTCCTATGGCTGCATCCTTAAAGCGTAGCAATAATCTTTAGAACATCTACTAGATTCATTTTTCTCCTCTCGTTTAGACTAGCAGCATCCGCATTGGCTGTAGCGTGCGCTTGAAGGGGTTAAAGACTAAACCTAGGATCTCTAATGTTACGATTCCTAGCAGGGCGTGGTCGTTTGCTTCCCCAAGCACGACCGGCGTATGTCCCTCACCCTGTGGTAGGGAAATGTAGCATTCTGAAACCTTCCTCTTAATCACTGTGCCATCAGCTAAAGTGAATTCATGCTCTCTTAGGGGGCTAAGTCCAATGCTTTTCCAAACATCCTCCGGTAGAACAGTATAGGTTGCTCCACTATCCACTAGTAAGCGAACAACCCTCTCACCCAACGGTCCTTTTACTCTACCCTCTACATACGTTATACCCATATACTCTCACTCGCTATTCACTGCATAATTTATTTATTAAAGGCTATTTAAGGATGGACACAGGTCATAAACCACAAGTAAAAATGGGATTATAAGCCTATAGCAAATTTGAGCGTGTATATGCCTGTGATTAGCCATAATGTTAAGGGACAAGATGATTAAGATACGCAGCTTAACCAAATAGGTCAAGATGAACGCATCAATACTATTAACTTTATCTACTTTACCTACATGCATCATAATTCCATTCTTGTGATGGATTCAAGCTAAAGGAAGAAAGTCATTAATTAAATTGAAAGATTGCGAGAATAATTTTTTTATCAAATAAGTGGGAATATTTTTAAAATTTGGGTAAATTTTATATTTGTGGGTTTATATATTCTTTTTGGGATAATTGTGGCTATAGTTAAGGTTGATGAGAGAGGAAGAATAACGATTCCAAAGGAGTTTGGTATTAGGAAGACTAAAACTATAATTATACCAGCGGGATCCTTTTTTGTTATAATTCCGCTTCCAAAAATACCTTGTGAAGAAGCTGAAGGATGGTTAGTCACTGAAAAGGGTAGAAAAGAGCTGAAAATTTTGGCAGAAAGAATGGCTAGTGAAGACGCTGTTAAACGGGCGAAGAGGAGGAGACAACTTTGATGATTGAGACTGATGTTCTTTACGCTTACATTAAGAAGGAGGATTGGCTAAAGCCTACGGCTAAGAAAATTATATTAAAAATTATAAAGGGGGATTTAGGCACAGTTTATGCTTCACGAGAAAGTCTTCATGAAATATATTATGTCTCAAGGGCGGAGGGTATTTCTACCGATGAGCTTATTGCTAGGTTTGCGGCTTTAACCGCCATAAAAAACCTTGTTTTCCTAGAAACAACCTATGAAATCGATCTCTTATCCTTAGCGTTGATGAAGCAGTATAACATTAGTTCAATTTTTGATGCCTATTATGCTGCTACAGTTCTAAATCAAGTTCCAGACCACACAATAATCTCAACAGATACCATCTTTGACAATATACCGGGAATAAAAAGGATTGATCCACGCGAACTATAGGATGGTTACTTTATCGCTTTGCTTTTCTAGATTCTAATGGTTTTCTTGAATAGTCACTATTCTGCCTATTAGATTTAATCCTTGGCATTTGCGCTTAGCGGAACGATAGTTGACTTGCCTATTGCACCAAGAATTGAGGCCAAATAAAGCTAGGTGGACTTTAAATAATCGCATTTCTCATCCAAAACTTTCTTAAGTGCGAAAAATTAATGAGGAAGGTTCAATCTCCTTATAGGAGATTTATGGATGAAGAGGTAAAGATATGAAGGTTTGAAGGAGCTGAGAATTAAGTGGCAAAGACTTATACATAATGGGCAGACATGTCCGAGATGCATGTCAACGGGTGAGGAAATCGAGAAGGCCGTCTCCATCCTTAAGCAAACTCTCACACCGCTTGGAATAGAAGTTATACTAGAGAAGGATGAGTTCTCTCTAAGCGAATTCTATGAAAACCCTTTAGAATCTAATAGGATTTGGATCGAAGGGCGGCCGATAGAAGAGTGGCTTAACGGAAATACGGGGCAAAGCCCATGCTGTGATAATTGCAGTCCTCATGAGTGTAGAACAATCGAAGTGGAAGAAAAGGTATATGAAACGATCACCTCAGATTTAGTGGTTAAAGCTGGAATGTTTGCAGCCTTAAACCTAATTAATAAACCATGCTGTGAAGATGACGAAAATGAAGGACAGTCGAACACCACTTAATCTATACTCTTAACTTATTGATAAATACTTTTATTAGGCAACTTTCTCAGGCGCAATGAATAATATCAGATGAATTTGACTGGTTTCACAATAAGTTTTGATGAGTGATCGGGTTACGGTTTAACTATAATTTTGATCGGTTTTTCGATCTCTCTTTTCAATGCTTTTTCAAGGTTTTCCAGAGATATCGTGTGCGATATTAGGCTTTTTACGTCTATTCTTCCTGATGCTATTAGGGATACAGCCTTATCCATCGAATAGGGGTTTATAAAGCTCCCTAGTATTGTTAGTTCCCTTCTATATACTGTGTAGGGGCTAATGGGCGCTAAATCTCTTTCAGGGGCAACTCCGAACACGAGTATTTTTCCTCCTGGACCAGCTATTCTTAAGGCCTCCTCTAAATATTTAGATCCGCCAACGGCCTCTATAACCACATCAGCGCCTAAGCCTGAAGTCACTTCGTAGACCACCTTTTGAAGATCCTCTCCTAGAGGGTTCACCACGATATCAGCTCCAAATTTCTCAGCAAGTTTCCTCCTAAATTCCATCGGTTCAGAAATTATAGTAAGCGAGGCACCTAAAACTTTAGCTAGCTGAAGATGCATAAGACCTATCGGGCCAGCTCCCAGTATTACCGTTGTGAAGCCCGGATTGGGCGAGACCCTTTCCCACCCATGTATGCAGCAGCTTAATGGCTCTGTTAAGGCCGCCGCCTCAAAGGATATGTTACTTGGGATTTTATGGGCAAGTTGCGCTGGCACCTTAACATATTCGGCGAAGGCACCATCTCTGACAACCCCTATGGGAGACCATTCCCTACAAAAGTGTTTCCTACCAGACCTGCAGAAAGTGCAGTGGCCGCATGTTACTGTTGGGTCGACTGCCACTCGCTCGCCTACAGAAACGTATTTCGATGCGTCGGCGCCCGCTTCCACAACTCTCCCAGAAAACTCGTGTCCAGGGATGAGCGGGTATTTGGCTATTCCCGCTTCCCCCTCATAGATATGTATGTCTGTGCCGCATACACCACATGCCTCAACCTTAACTAAAATCTCGTTTAAACCAGGGGTTGGCTTTTCAGCCTCTATCACTCTTATGGAATAAGGTCTCTCTATATACGCAGCCCTCAAACTAATTGCCCTCCAAACACGCATGCCTATCTCCTAACTATCTTCATAAAATTTTCGTAATTATTTAACATGTCAGACAAATTTTCCGCAGGGAACTGGCTAAAATTAGATGCTCTGTTCATTGCTATGTTTCTAGCTCACGAAGGATTCTACGATATAATTCTGTGTCGATTCTAAGTCCAGCTTTTAAAAGTTCATCTAAGATTTGGATTGCCTCATCTTTTGTTATAGCTCTCTGTTTGTGGGCTTGGATTATTATGCTGCAGGTTCCGATGGGCGTTACATTAAGTATTTTTGCCACTCTCCTTGCTTCTTTATCGTCTGTTATTAGGTATTTTGCGTTTAGTTGCTTGCATAGTTTGATGGCTTCCTTCTCTCCTAAGCCGAGTCTCATGTTGGTGTCTAAAAACTGATATTCAGCGTCTACTTCCGGTTTTATCCTCTCTTTGACAATCGATGTTCCAACAGCCCTTTCGATGATGAATGCATCACTAATGTTAAGCGCCTTCCCTCTAGTTACAGTCTCCTCGAAGACTGCCTCGGGAATAAAGATTTTTCCGAAGATTGATCTTAGCACATCTAGCCTGCCAATCTTCGCTAGATAGATGAGGGGTGTAGAGTTTGAAACTGCGACAACGGGTTTATCCGCGCTCAAGCACCCTCAGATCCTCTTCCAAATCCTCAACGCTGTATTGAAGCGTAATTTTCTTCCGAGCCAACACATCAATCATCTCCCAAACCGATATCCCAGCGATCTCAGCAGCCCTTGAAAGCGTAACCAATTCATCCCTATATAATTCCACAGCCCTTCTGAGCTTCCACTCTCGCATATAATGCCCTAAAGCCCTCCCTAACATCCTTGCCTTCCCTACCTTCTCTTCCCTTGCTATCTCCTCAATAAGTCTCACCTTTTCCCTCGGCAACCTAGCTGATACCACTTCAGACAAGATGCAACCTCCGTATACGATTTAAAACTACGTCTACATATTTAAACCTTACATAAATGATACGGATGGAAAAAGAAATAAAGAAAGCAATAATTAGATCAAAATACGAGTTTCATTCCCATATCTTATAGCAAGATAGCGCATTTAAATTTTTTAATCAACTCACAATTCAGGTCGAAGATATCATGAGTGATTTGAACTTCAAATGTAAGTTTTCAGGCTGGCTAAATTATGTTGGTAATTAATTGATATTGAATTTGTAATTTTATTTTGTAGTTTATTGTCTGCATTATTTAGTGTTATTTCTTATGAATCTCTGGCTTCGCATTTGATGACGAAATATTCTCCGCTGAATGGTTTTCGTCTGTTCTCGCATCTTTCTCTTGGACAGTATTTGCAGGCTATGTATTCCTTTTCTGTGGTAGCTAAAACTCCTGAGACTGATTTTCTCGGCACCATGAGGTAGCTGGGTGTTAGGTGGACTCCTATGTTTTTGGGCGGGTCAAGAATTCTAAAAATTATCTCTTGCTGCT
>JAGTRH010000111.1 GCA_018396795.1 Candidatus Bathyarchaeota archaeon | reverse complement strand
AAGCTAAAAAGAAGGCTGTTGAATTATTGGAGAAATTAAAAATCCCAGAGGCTGCTGTTGTAGCATCAAGCTATCCTCATCAACTTAGCGGAGGAATGAAACAGAGGGTTATGATTGCTATAGCCATCTCTTGTAATCCTCGGTTGCTCATTGCAGATGAACCAACAACCGCTTTAGATGTTACCGTCCAAGCAGAAGTTCTAGAATTGTTAAAGAAACTTCAGCAAGAATTAAGTATGTCCTTGATATTGGTGACTCACGATTTAGGAGTTGTTGCTGAAGTTTGCGATAAAGTGGCAATAATGTATGCTGGAAAAGTTGCAGAAATTAGCGATATTTACACGCTTTATAAAGATCCGAAGCATCCATATACAATTGGTTTACTTGGTGCCACACCAACAATTCAAGAATCAAAAAATATAGCGGTTATAAGAGGAGGCATACCTAACCTTATTAACCCTCCATCGGGATGTCGGTTTCATCCAAGATGCTTGCATGCCACCAAGAAATGTAAGGTAGAAGAACCTCCACTTATAGAGGTTGAAGAAGGAAAATATGTAGCTTGTTGGCTGATTCGGTGAGTTCATGGAAAATCAAGCATTAGTATATGTCAAAGATGTTAAGAAATACTTTCCTGTAAGTAAAGGTTTCCTTATTAAAAGCCAAAAATATGTTAGGGCCGTTGATGGAGTCAGCTTCGAAGTTCCCAACGGAGGAATCGTGGGCATAGTGGGTGAAAGCGGATCAGGAAAAACCACCTTGGCACGTGTCATCTTAAGGCTCATAGAGCCTACTTCTGGAGCGGTATACTTCAATAACCAAAATCTCTTCACATTAACTAAAAACCAGATGAGAAAACTTAGATCACAGATGCAAATGATTTTTCAAGATCCGATGGCATCCCTCAACCCTCGGAGGACAGTTAAGCAAACACTCGAGCAGGTATTTAAGCTGCATACTTCACTTGATGATAAAGAAATTTATGATCGTATAATAAGACTATTAGAGACTGTTGACTTAACCCCTCCAGAATTATTTCTTAAGAGGCACCCGCATGAACTCAGTGGTGGACAAAGGCAACGTGTATGTATAGCAAGGGCTATAGCGCTTCATCCTACACTTTTGATAGCGGATGAACCCGTTTCAGCTCTTGATGTGTCGATAAGAGGGCAAATAGTTAACTTGCTCATGAAAATTCATGGGGAACATGCTGGGAAAATGGCTTATATTATTATTTCTCATGAGATTGCCCTGATGAATAGTATGTGTAAAAATATTCTAGTGATGTATGTGGGAAGGGTTGTTGAAATGGGCGATGTCCAAGAGGTAATTAAATCGCCACTTCACCCATATACTCAAATGCTTATTTCAGCGGTTCCGGTGCCTGACCCCGAAGTTACAAGAACTCGTAAACGTATGGCTATAACTGGCGAAATACCGTCTCCAATCAATCCTCCAAGTGGTTGTCATTTTCATCCGAGATGTCCATACGCCACTGATAAATGTAAAGAGGAAATACCTACAGAAACTAAAGTTGGCAAAAGATCAGTTTACTGTCATCTTTATGCAAAAGGATGTTAGGCATGCCTTGTTTCTCAATAGTTTCAGCATTAAAAGTTTCACGTTAGATTTATTAGTTTCAATTATAATTCACTTGAATGATTGAAATGGGGCGAATCCTTTAGATGTCTTCGTTTAAATTTTTTATAATTAAGCGAATATTGCAGTATATACCTCTAATCTTCGTTATAGTGATTGTTACCTTTCTTTTAGTGCATATGGCGCCTGGAGATCCAACTTACATACTGGTTGGTGAAATTAGCGATGAGGAATTTATTCGTGCTGCAAGGGCGAGACTTGGACTTGATAAGCCTCTTCACGAGCAACTTCTGATATACCTCTGCAATGTTTTGAGAGGAGATTTGGGCTATTCCTATTTAAGGTCGGAAACTGTTTCAAATCTGGTGCTTAGTCGTATACCAGCCACTTTGCTATTGGTTTTTACTGCAATGTTCATATCAGCCATAGTCGGAATCATTCTTGGAACAATAGCAGCAGCACGGAGGGGAGCCATTGATATCTCTTTATCCACACTCTCGCTAGTCGGCATCTCAATACCATACTTTTGGTTGGGGCAAATTATTCTCATATTGTTTGCTGTTACGTTAGGATTGTTTCCTACTGGTGGCATGATATCCCTTAGAGCGAATTATCAAGGAATATATTACGTCCTAGATGTGCTGCACCATTTAGCACTTCCAGCAGCGACTTTAGCAGTTTTCAATATAGCATATACAACAAAAATAACCAGAGGGGGCGTACTCGAGGCATTAACTCAAGACTATATAATTACGGCTCGCTCAAAAGGAATACCGGAAAGAAGAGTTCTCTTTAGGCATGCTCTTAGAAACGCCTTAATTCCAGTAGTTACATATACAGGACTAAATGTTGGAGCCCTACTGGTTGGTGCAATTTTAACAGAAACAGTTTTTTCATGGCCAGGTATGGGTTCGCTGTTATATGACTCGATTAGGCTGAGGGACTATCCAGTAGTGCTCGGTATTTTCATTTATGGTTCGATAATGGTTATCACGGCGAACTTGATTATCGATATCTTATATGGCTTTTTAGATCCCAGAATACGTTTGCGGTGATATGGTATGAGCAATAAGAGAGAGGAGGTTACTTCACTTCCAAAAAGGGTTGGGCGGCTTTATAGAATTTTTAAACGAGCTAGAGGTGCTCAGCTTAATCTACGATTGATTTTTGGTTTTGCACTTGTTCTTTTCATAATAGTAGTGGGATTGGCTGCCCCGCTTATAACTTGGTATCCTCCCCTTAAAACGTTGGTTGGTGGAACATTTAATCCGCCTAATCCGCAACATCCATTCGGAACTGACGATTTAGGTAGAGACATTTACACTAATGTTATCTATGGTGTAAGGACATCATTATTTATTGGTGTAAGTTCAGTAGTTATTGCTGTAATAGTTGGAAGTTTAATAGGTATCCTAGCTGGGTATTATGGTGGACTGCTGGGAGATTTCTTAATGAGAATAACAGACATGACACTTGTTATACCGCGATTCTTGTTGGCTTTAGTTATAGCTGCCATATTTGGTCAGAAATTTCAAAACATAATTTTTGCTATAGGAATTGTCAGTTGGCCTGGTATAGCCCGTATGATAAGAGCCGAATTTCTTTCAGTAAAGGAGCGTCCCTTTGTTGAAGCGGCAAGAGCTGTTGGATTGACGGATAGACATATAATTTTTGAAATTTTACCAAATGTAATTCCCACAGTCGTTCCATATGTGGTTCTTGAGATAAGCAGCGCTATATTAACTGAAGCAGGATTAAGTTTTTTGGGCGTTGGAGACCCAAACATGCCTAGTTTAGGGTTACTATTAAACAATGCCCAACAATTTCTTAGAACGGCGTGGTGGATGGCTGTTTTTCCAGGTTTAATGTTATCCATTCTTGCGGTGGGGCTCAACCTATTTGGCGATGGCTTAATTGAGTACTTGAATCCACGCCTAAGAAAAAGATAGAGAAGAATGCCGTTTTGCGCCCTCAGTTTCTGCTTATGCCTTAAATTTCTGCATACCAGTCGACTTCTCTATCTGCTGTGACTGGGGCTAGCACTATTATGGTTATGTGGGTTTCGTTTCTTGCACTTACGTAAGCATTTGCTGTTTCACTATCTTTACCCGTGACAACAACGATTTTTGGAATCCATATAAGTGAATGGGCTACTGTTACATTTGTTTCTCCAGCGTATATTATTGCGGTTCCGCTGTTTTGGCTTCTTTTGCCATTTTTAGTGTTATAAATGTCATATTTGTCATTTGCATTTAATGTTCCGGAAATTGTGGTGTTCTCCCACATGTGAAGTTCATAACGGTTTATGCTTCCATTTATTAATCCTAATCCTGCTTCTTGGTTGTCTAATGTTTTTCCTCGGATATAACATCCAGCCGGAGAGCGTTCCACGCTGCCCATTTCAATTCCATATCTGCCATTATGATGAAATACTCCATCTAAATATACATCGTGGGCTAGAACTATAACGCCGCTTTGATGAGTGCTGTTACCGTTGCTTTCTGATATAATATTACTGAATGTTGTTCCGTTGGCATCAATGTAAAAGCCTGCTTCTCCATTTCCGTAAGCGTGCAGATTCGTGCCTTGGCATACTCCTCCTCTCCAGCATGCGAAACCCACGAGGCGATTGCAGTATAGGAGTATGTCTGTTAGGTAACTGTCGTGGGGTCCAAGCATTCGCCATCCCCTTCCATTATTAAAGCATGAGCGGATGTTTGAGAAGATTCCTTCCATTGCATCATCGGGACTGGCGACGTCTGGGTTGGTGCTCCATTCTGTCCATATGCCATCTTCCTTGCAATAGTAAATGTTTGCGTCTTTTACTGTTAGTTTTCTTCCATAAAGCTTCAAACCGAAACTGCATGCATGGTTTCCGTCAAGTTTTAAACCAACAATTTCCACCTCAACAACTCCGCCAGTGGAGTCTGTGCCAGCCAACTGGTCAAAGCCTTCGGATTTTATCGCTGCGTCTATGTTGGCGTTGTCTGCAACCGTTATTTTTCCTTGAAACTCAAGAATAGTGTATGATTTTACAATAATTGTGTTTGAAATTGTGAAGTCGCCTCTCAATATTATTTTTTCCTTCCATGTCCTATCCGCTGTTAAAGAGTCTATGACTGACTGGATTACTTGGCTTGCATTTTTCCCGCTAAACCTAATCCCATAAGCGTCAGCCGCATAATACTCGTCTCCTTCCCGCCAAACCACATAACTTGCCGCAATTGGATTAGTGGCTGGTTTTGAAAGCACATAAACTAAAATTGCTAACAACAAACCAATTATCAAAAGTTGAACTATGACTATTTTCTTGAAATTTTCCATAACATTTCCACTCCGCTTAAATTTTCCCTCAACACAATAATCATTTAAAATTTTGGAAACTTTCAGTTTATTTCGCTTTAATCCATTCAAAGAGGGAATAGGCT
>JAGTRH010000110.1 GCA_018396795.1 Candidatus Bathyarchaeota archaeon | reverse complement strand
GACGTAATTGTAGATATGAATGTGAAGAAGAGGGGGCTTGAGGAGGCATTCATACGCCTTATTATGAAATCTTAGGAGAGAGCAATAATGTTCTACACAAGTAGAATTAGCGAGAAGGTTTCTAGGAAACCTAAATTTTCAGATCGTTTCCTAGCTGTCGTAAAATATGAACTTTTATGGAATATTAGAAAGAAAAAGTTCTTAGGAGTGCTGATCGCCGCGTTCGCCTTTTCAACACTATCTCTCCTCTTGCCTGTGATCCTCAGCTACGCATTCGGGGCTCCATTGGAGGCAAACCCGAACTTTGTTATTGGCAGGGGTGGAATAAGCAGCGGCTTCACATTATTTCTATTTGCCCTTGTCTCGGCGATGAACAGCATTTCCGGGGAGTTTGAGAGCGGCACAATAATCCCCTTGATGACTAAACCCGTTTCAAGGTCAATTATTTTCTTCGGAAAGGTTTTCTCATCGCTCATAACAATATCAGCAGCCTATTCCCTTCTCTACGCTTACATGGCTATTGGAGGCACAGTTATTTACGGACCGCAAAATAATCTGCATCTCATGCCACTATGTATACTCGGCGACTTGCTAAGCACATTTGTATGGATTTCAATCGTTTTAGCCCTAGGTTCACTTTCAAAAAATACTATTCTAACAGCGATAAGCGCGATAATAGTTTTCCTTGCGATATCAATAAGCGCGCCAATAGTCTCTGTATTTTCTGAGGGCGCCTGGATCCTTAATTATGTTCCAGGAAATGGGGCATCGGGATATGTTAAGGGTGCAAATCAGGGCATGCTGCCTGGAACAGGAGTGACAACAGGCACTGACAGCATTACAAGCAACCTAGTGCGCTACGTTCTCAACCCCTCTGAGAAAGTCACATATTTTAAGGTTGAGGTTGGCGCCGGAATCAAGGAACTATATTCAGAACCCCTCTCCGCGGTTCTCTCCAGATCAATGCTTGTGGCTCTAGCATATATCACTATATTAACCTTCACGGCGTGGTACGCCTTTAAAAATGCTCAAGTTCTTGAATAGTTTAAGGGCGTTGTTACTCGTATCTTAAGGCTACTATCGGCGGGATTCTGGAAGCTCTGTACGCTGGCAGCGCTCCGCCCAGTAAGCCTATCATCATCGTAAGCGACAATGTCTGCAATATTAAAGTTGGCGTTATCTTAGGTGCTAACTGAAGAGTTAAGCCAACACCGCCTATAGTTAAGCCTCTTGAAGATAACATGTGCGCCCCAACTGTTCCAAGCGATATGCCCACTGAAGCCCCAATAAGGCTCATTACTATGGATTCCAAAAGTATCAAGGTTAATATTTGCATGCTGGTGTACCCTATCGCCTTCATCACGCCTATCTCGCGTGTTCTCTCCATCACAGACGTTATCATTGTTGCAGCCACACCGGCCACCGCAACCGCAAAAGCGGAGAGAGAAGTTGAAAAGTTTATGAAACCTATCGCATTAGTGACGCTTGAAATAGCCTCGGCTATAGCGCTGAAGGCTATTACTTGCAGTTTATCTTCGTATTTGGATCTTAGGGTTGAAACGACCGATCTGACGAAGGATGGATCATGAACAAGTATGAAGATCCCGGACCAGTCTTTCATGCCCAATAATTTCTTGCCAGCTTCAGGGCTGAGAAAGACCGTTGAGTCCGGATCGACAATTAACGCTCCACCATACTCCTCCAGAATCGCACCCACATATACATTTATGTTTTTTCTACCAGTAATTTTCCCACCTTCAATTTTCGGGATAGTGAAAGTTAAAATGTCATTAAGAGCAAAGTATTGTTCGCCGCCGTCCCTAAAGGAAACTTTTCTGCCCACTATTGAGTAGAGTAAACCGGATGGCACATCACCCTCATATATCTTTAAGCTACCTATGGCTTCAAAGAGCAACGTGTAATCTATGGCAAATATTGAAACCTTAATCTCCTCAGTTCCCCTCTTAAGAATTCCCTGCGTGGAATAGAACGGTTCGGCCCTCGCTATTTCAGGCAGGGACCTTATGAAGTTTAAGTCTTCCTCATCAATCTTGTAATTCTCCATTGGAAAAACTGCTATTGCATTCTGCCCAAGCGATGTCACCCTCTCAACGATGTAATCAGAGTAGCTGCTGACAACCGAGCTCATCATCACCAGCACAAGGGGTCCTATAGCTATGCCAACTATAGTCAAGATTGCTCTTGCTCTTCTTTCACTTAAAGCCTTCAGCGACAGCCTAATGAAATCAAAGAATAATGTATAGAAGCTCATAGACTTCACATCAAACCCGATTTGTTGAACGCGCCTTCAAAAATCTATAGATGAGAAAAGTTGCGATTGCAAGAAACACTATAACGGACACTATAACAATCCAAATTTCGAGACTTATGCCCTCCTCCTTAGGAGCCGTCACCGGCGCCTCGATCTGCAGCTCTATACCGACCTTCATCTCCCTATGTTCCAGTTCATTGAAGACATTATAGTATTTTATTGTTAAGGTTCCTTCACTTGCATATTTTGGAACATCAACCTTGAAAACGATTTCTGAGCCTGGGTCAACATCCCCAACAAATGTTGACCGGCTAATATTGCCAACTTGCAAGCTCGCTTCAACCCTATACGCTGTTGCAGAACCATAGTTCACAATTGTGCCTGAAACTGAAGACGAAGAGTTTTTCCCAGTCGCCCTAACATCCTTTATTACAAGATCTATAAAGGGCTCCAGAATAACGGTCACAGTATTATTAAAGCTTCTCAATGCGCCGCTTGCGTCCCTATAAATCAATGAAACAATAAATGGCACAGCGCCGTAGTTGATAAACGTTGTTCCGCCTGCTTGTGAAATCGAACCCAATGGGTTGTAGGCTAAAGTGATCGGGGTTTCAATCCGCTCTCCGGCACCTATTATCTTAATGTAGTTCACCGCTGGGGAGGCTATTAAGATGGGCGCCCCTTGATAGGGAGAAACCACAACGTAAACGTCATATACTGGTGAACTCCCAAAGTTCACTATTGTCAATGACGCATTTGTGAATCTTCTCCTAACAGCTATGCTGCCATTCATGAAAACATTTATGTATTCAATCCTTCCCAAAACTGTAATCGGAATTTCAACCAGCAAACTTCTTCTTGTGCCCCACTGGTCAATGTAGGAAAGTGTGCCCTCAGCATGGTAGGTTCCAATCTCAACTTCCAAAATATTGAGTCCCGTGAGAAACGTTAATGTATCGCCCCTTGTAAAAGTTTGGGCTGGGCTGGTTTGAAGGGCGCTGAGGTATTGACCTAAAATTCCGCTTAAATCCTGCATTTGAATTGGTTGAATAGATTGCAGGACCTGCGCGGATGCTGGCGCCACCTTAACGCTTGAGGAGTTGTCGACAGAGTTGAGGAAACCTGAAGGTAGATTAATCTCTAGGATAGCGCCCCTCATGCTATCTATGTAATTATTTCTAAGGGTTATAAGTAAATGTGCGCCGTAAGTGTTTGGTCTAACGGTCGCCTCATACCATCTTGAACTAATGAATTCTAAAGCGTGGCTATCGTCATTCACGGGCATTGTTAAATTAAACTTCTCAAGGCGCCTAATTCCAGGCCCTCCAGATAGAAGTATAAAGTCCATAATTAACGTAGCATTATATTTCCCGGGTTGCACATTGCCAACTGAGATTGTGAATGAAGCCGTGAACGTACCTAAGCTTCTAATGGGGCCTTCAACGTATGCGCTGGCATTTCTATGTCCGCTTGATGACATATTATCCGGAAGACAAAGCAAAAGAATTATTCCGCTTGCTGAGTACGGCGCCCTATTTGCAATCGTCACCTGATAGGTTGCATTATTCGTGTTCGGAAAGACATTATAATTGTTTTGCCAGCCAGAGCTAACAATTTCCATGTTACTGGTCAAAGCCGGATATTTCTCGACCGGCAGGAAAATTTCGAAGTTTCTAGTGACGTTTAAATGGGTCCCAAACTCATCAAAAATGTAGCTAGCTGAGATGTTAATTGTCACATTATCAACATTAGTATTAATATCAAAGTAGAGAGTAACCGACCCGTACGAGCCGGGTGTAAGCCTAACCGCTAATGCCTCTGAATCCTTTACGGGTTTAAGGAAAAGCGAGGATGCTTTAATAATGCCGCCGACGATATCATAGCGCCCATAATTGATGAATTCTAAACTCAATGGGACATATCGTGACCCCTCATATGCAGGGGATGGGGCTGGAGAACCCCAGTGAGCTGATAGAAGTGAAATTTCCGGTATATAGGTATGGGGGGACTCAACAAATATTTGGATAACATTATTCTGCTCACCCATGTAGGATGCGCCAGAAACAATCTTAACGTATGATATATGAAGCTGGATACTATATCTTCCAGGCTGAAAGCTTGAGCTAACATCTATAATCATGTCCATAAAGCATGATCCGCCAGGGGTCATCCCATTAACGTATGTTCCGGAAGCGGATCTTAATGTAATACCGCTTGGAAGCATAGGTGTTACAATCATTGAGCTTACCGCGTCAGGAAGCCTATTGATCATCGTGATTCTAAGCGTCAACCCGTTTGCCGATGGAAGTAACGGAGATGAAGAACCCTGATATAATATTGCAACCGACGAGACCATGATAGGATCCTCTCTTGGTGGATCTGTAACATTAAACTGCGCTTCGATAGACGCCATACTATTGTAATTCACATTGTCTTCAGTTCTCAGAGTGGCATCCACATTTATGCGTACAGTATAAGCTCTCCTTGAAGCGTCCACAGGTACGGAAATTCCGGAGAATACCGCTGTGAAACGCGCATTCACATCTACAGCGTTAACCCTCACTTTAGGATTGCTAATTATAAAACCGTTTGGAAGCACGGCTTCTAGGTCGGCTGAGCTGATCGCGCTTTCACCATGATTTTCCATTAGTATGTATAGGTTCGTGTTAACAGAACCTGGATAGGCAGCTGGCGATAAATAGGCGTCAACAACTCTGATCTGAACCTCTGGATAGGGAGAAACTGTTATTGATATGCTGTGAACTTCATGAAGTAAGTCG
>JAGTRH010000109.1:328-5059 GCA_018396795.1 Candidatus Bathyarchaeota archaeon | reverse complement strand
ACCTTCCCCGCCACGTTTCTATTGAAATATTGAATGAGAAATGTAGGGTACTGAAAATATTTAGGAATTTAGAGATTCATCAGTTTAATGTAGTGGATGTTAGATGCTTCCCCCGTGGTGTAACCAGGCATTTAGCGAGGATGCCGGTGAAGCATCTAACTAAAGTTCCTAAACATGTCAATGCAAGGATGCAAAATAGTGTTAGAGTTGGGGAGGAGATTGCTGTATGGTTCGAAACAGACGGATGCGATGTATGTAACACGATAGTTTCCAAGGGAGCCTTTCTTATAACTGCATGGAATACCGAGAAGGATAAGCTTGTTTACACGTTCATTACCCCAAACATGAGAACTGTGCAAGATATAATATCAACATTAGAGGCTCTTAATTTTGAATTAAAGATTCTGGGGATAGAAAGATACAAGAGAAAAATTTCGGTTCTAACCGAGAAGCAGGAGATGGCTTTATGGTTAGCTCTAGGAGCAGGCTTTTTTGATTACCCAAAGAAAATTAGCATATCAGATCTTTCTCGCAAGCTTAAGATTAGCCCCTCAACGCTCTCCGAGACTATGAGAAGGGGAATACGGCGTCTCCTAGAATACTACTTTGAAAATTTTTAGGGTTCTCACTTACACTTCAGCGCGAGAAGACATCATTCTAATTTCCTCTTTGCATGTTTCTCCATAAGTATATCCTATATTATGTATGCGTATCTCCGTGTTCTTTCCGCCATCAAGTAGTCGAATTATTTCCTGTTCTTTTTGTTTCATCCATGCGCATAATGTGATAATTATTCTGTCATCTTCCTCTTTTATAATAAAGATTCCATCACCAATTAGGTATTTGCTCATATTAAGTAATCCCCTAATACTGTTTGTTCCATTAGCAATGATGATGTTCACCCCGAACTTTGGCTTTTGAAGTAAAACAGCAATATCCAATAGCATCAAATTCTTCTCTAATCTTGTTCCACTCATTTTCAGATATTACTCTTAAGGCTAACGGATAGAGTATGTTGTTTTCTTTATATATGATCTTTTAATGTTAAAGCAATGTGATTGCCCAACTCAAATATTCTATAAGCCTAATAGTTTCGGTCAAATTCGCCCCTTTCATCTAAGAGTTTCTTGAGAATTCTCTTCCTAGCCCTTAAATCCTCATGTTCCATCCTCATAACGTTCGGCGGCCCAATGATTCCATGCTCTTAAGGAGGAGAAGAATAAGGAGAAAGGAGAAGGATCAATTGTCGGCTTCCCAAATCTCGCACACTATTCGGCGAGCAAAGCAGGCATAGTTGGCTTTACAAGAGCACTGGCACTTGAATTAGCTCAATACGGCATAAACGTCAATGCAATCTCACCAGGCCCAATTTTAACGCCAGGCACGAAGACTTTAGGAGAAGAAACATACGAACAAATAAGAAGGAACATACCCTTAGGCAGATGGGGAAAGCCTGAGGAAATAGCGAACCTTACACTCTTCTTAGCGAGTGAAGAATCAAGATAGTAGAGAATGTGATCATAACTGGAAGCCGCTAGAAACAACTAAAGGTGATACGCACCTAAAACTTATATGCACTAAATGTGGTGAAATAAGATTATTGAACTATTCCCTTAAACAATAGTGAACTTAAAATGAGTAATGTGATGCATGAGATGGCTAAATATAAAAGAGGTTTTTCAAATTGAAGACTGTTTTATTTGTTTGTGTCGAAAATAGTTTTAGGAGCCAAATTGCTGAAGCATACTTCAATGAGTTTGCTCCTGAGGGCTGGAGGGCTACTAGCGCCGGCTTAACGCCGGTTGAAAGGGTTCACCCTAATGCTGTGAAACTCATGCTTGATGAGGGAATAGACATAAGCCATAAGAAGCCACAGCTACTAACCAGAGAACTGCAGGAAAAGGCGGATATAGCGGTAATAGTCTGCAGTGGAGCACTATGCCCAATTGTCTACACGGAACACGTTGAGGAATGGAACATGCCAGATCCGGCAAAGTTGCCGCTTGAAGAGGCGAGAAAAATAAGGGATGCAATAAAAGAGAGGGTGCTAGACCTCATAGAAAGAATAAAATTAAAACAGATTTAATAATTCCGATGCATGCTCACGTTATTAGGTATTTGTAGATGCGCTGATTATAACTTCGTTATACTTATATTTCACGGCTCTACTAAATTATTGGGTGTTATAAATCATGGAGAAGAAAGAATATATTGGAGCCAGAACGAGAGTGATTGCTGAAGGCGCTGTCGCAGTCGCTCTATCAGTCATCCTTAAAGATATTCTTCCGCCCATAATTAGGTTGCCGCAGGGCGGGTCTGTAAGCGCAGCCGGCATGGTTCCATTATTCTGGTTCTCCCTTAGGCATGGTTTGCATGCCGGGCTTGAGATTGGTTTTGTGTATGGGCTTGTTCACATGGCTCTAGGCGGATACATAGTTAATCCAATTCAAGCAATACTTGACTATCCTCTCGCCTACGCGGCACTTGGGCTCTCAGGGTTATTCAGAAAGTATCCGGTAGTAGGCGTCGGCACTGGGATTCTTGGCAGGTTCATCTGCCACTTCGTATCGGGCATATTATTCTTCGCAATATACGCCCCAGAGGGAATGAACCCAACATTATACTCAGCAATCTATAATGGAAGCTACTTAGCAGTAGAATTCATCATAAGCTCACTAATAATCTATATCTTGGTGAGGAAATTTCCTATCAAGTGACTTGTCTGACCTATTCTCTCCTCTTTAATTATATGGAGACAGTTATCATATTAGTTCTTCGGGAGTATATCTTTTAATCCAATTAACCAAATCGAAATCTTCATCATAAGAGATCATTACTGAGGTAGATAAATCTTTGAGGGCTTGGGCTGCAAGGGCATCGTCATAGTCTAAGCCATAGTCTCTCATAATGGATGTAGATTTTATGCGGGCGCCTAAGCCCACTGGATATATCATTAGTCCCTTGTAGCGAAGAAGCGATGCTAGGAATAGGGCTATATCTCTCCAGCTCTTCCCATAGTTCTCCATAACAATCGCTATAGAGTCTATATGGAAATCCGTGATCGCTGACTTAATGAGGCCATCTCTAACCTTCCTAAGAAACTGCTTACATGCGTCCGCATGGCTCTCCGCCAACTCTACCTCCAAGAAAATGTTTGAGTCAATCAACACTACTTTATCCAAGGGTTTTCCTCGTCCTGATTTCTCGGGCTTCATGCTGTAATTCAACCCCGGACTTTTTAACGTGAGAAAGCATCCCATAGATGGCTTCAATTGGATCCTCAATTGACTCCACAACATCAAGAAACTCTGAGACTTGTAAGAGCCACATATTTATTGCCTTCTCACATGCTATGCTTAATGAACCTTTACCATAACCATAAAGTTTCATAGCGGCTTCTCTAAACTTACGCTCCAATTCATCGGATATGTAAACTTTTATTCCACCCATTTTGTTCCCTAATCACTAAAGAACTTTAGAACTTTATATCTTTTATGCATCTAGATTAAATATGTTGGTGGCATTGACGCTACGTAGCATGTCCACCTACATACTTAGTTGGATTTTTGTCGAAAATATCTTTACATGGTTTACTGCAGAAGTAGTATGTTTTGCCCAAGTATTCCGATTTGAACTTAGCATTTTTCTCATCGACGTTCATTCCGCAAACCGGATCTTTAGCCATCCTAGATTCCACCTCCCTAAAGTTTATTCCATCATAACTTTTGTAATTTGAGGGTTGCCGAGTTAAGAGTGACAAAGAGAGAGCTGAATGCCATTGCTCCAGCGGCTATTAGCGGAGTTAGCAATCCGGCTGCGGCTAATGGAATGGAGAACACATTATAGATGAGGGCCCAGAAGAGGTTCTGCTTAATCTTCCTCATGGTTGCCCTACTAAGCCTTATCGCCCTAAAAACATCTCTTAAGTCATCTTTAATGAGGATTATTCCGCCAGCCTCCTTGGCTATGTCTGTTCCGCTGCCTATCGCTATGCCAATATTTGCCTGGGCGAGGGCTGGCGCATCATTGATTCCATCACCAACCATGGCAACCACCTTACCCTCACTCTGCAGCTTCTTAATAACATTAACTTTCTCCCATGGTAGAACATTAGCGATAACGCTGTCAATGCCCAGCTGTTTAGCCACAGCTTTTGCTGTCCGCTCATTATCCCCAGTTAACATAATGGCCTCGAGATCCATCTCCTTAAGTTGTTTTATTGCTTCAGTAGCTTCCTCCTTGGGCGTGTCCATCGCAGCGATTATCCCAATTATCTTTCCATTAACCGCAAGAAGCATCAGGGTTTTACCTTGCTCCTCAAGCTCAACCAGTTTATCCTCTACATGCGCAATATTGACTCCATTGTTTTCCATCAACCTTCGGTTTCCAAGGAGTATTTGATGGTTCCTATGAAGGGCTTTAACCCCCTCTCCAGGAATCACCTCGAGGGAATCCGCATCTGGAATATTTAATCCCAGGGTGCTTGCCGCCTTAACAACGGCTTCTGCGAGAGGATGCTCCGAACCCTTCTCCGCGATTGCTGCTAACTCCAAAACCTTCTCTTTGCTGTGGTCTCCCACTGGTATGATATCTGTTACTGATGGCTCCCCCATTGTCAAGGTTCCAGTTTTATCGAAAATCACGGTTGTCAGATTTCTTGCCTTCTCGACATATTCTCCGCCCCTCAATAGTATGCCGTAGTCGGCACCTTGACCTACACCAGCGAGGATT
>JAGTRH010000109.1:0-318 GCA_018396795.1 Candidatus Bathyarchaeota archaeon | reverse complement strand
GCTATGCCTAAGGCGCATGGGCAAGCTATCAAGAGCACAGCCAATAAGACTAGGAAAGCATGCGTGAAACCCATTGTGAAAAGCCAGTAGAAGAATGCTAAGGCCGCAACCGTGAAAACTGCTGGAACAAAGTATCCGACCACCCTATCAGCAAACCTCTGGATAGGCGCATTAGATGCCTGCGCCTCCTCAACTAAGCGTATAATCTGCGCGAGAGCGGTTTCATCGCCAATTCTCGTAGCCCTAATCTTCAACAAGCCAGTCTTATTTATTGTTCCACCCACAACCTCGCTGCCAACATTCTTCTCAGCAGGTATG
>JAGTRH010000011.1:10483-15375 GCA_018396795.1 Candidatus Bathyarchaeota archaeon | reverse complement strand
CGGCTATTAGTAAGAGTTCAAAGTTGAAGTTTAAATTTGCTAATGGTATTATCACGTATGGCGTGTAATCAACACTTATTGAGCAAAAATATGAGGGCATAACAGCGCCTAGCCCCGGTATAGTCCAGATCCAGTATGGGTATATTGCCACAAGCCCGATTAGAACCCCAAGCCACAGCCATATGTTTCTGAAGATCTGCACGGAGCCATTAACCTTTTCAAACGTCATATCCACCAGTTTTGAGGCTGCAGTAGCCTGCGGGAAGGGTAATACCTCAACATCAACCCATTCCCTACGCCACAATGTCGCGAAGAACATGTACATTAAATAGTAGGGTATCAACCGTGCTAGGTTAAATAGAAGCGCCGGCATCCACTCAGCCCAGGGCACTGGACCGCCGTACATCCATGACTCCCACAGCGCGCTATTGAGCGGGTCTGGGCCGAACTGCCAGGTGATGTCTCTGGCGTACTCAAGGTTCCATTTGTGGAATGCTGGAACCTGTCTGGCTATTCCAAGTGCTGTGAATATTGGGAGAATGCCATATATGCTTGGAAGCATCCATGAGACCCATACCATCGTTAGGATGATCACAAACTCTTGCTTCGTTATAACATTAAATTTTCCTAGCAGGGCGCCTATTACTGAAATGACGAGGGGCCAGAAGAAGCCAAATGTTAAGTTAGCCAACCAGGCGTTACTCCATGTTTCACCATGCAAGCCCCATAGGGTGCCTCCCGGAGTGAATAAAGCGACAAACTCTATGATTAACACTATTATCGCTGTTGCTATAGCTCCAATAACATATGCTCTAGGCCTTATTAAAGCTGCAACTTTCTCAGTCAAGCGGCATTTTCCCCCTTTTTCTCCGATTTCAATTATTATTGTTTATAATTTATAAGTTTAACGTTCAGAAGGAGTATTTTTAATGCAATTATGCCGTCAATCAATTCCATCAGAGCTAATAATTTTGCAATAGCAGATAAAAACGTCCATAAAATATACGGATCGTGCGCATTCACTTATTAGGCAGCGCTAGTCTCACCACTCATCGCTCGTTCGTTCTCTTCCAACGTTCATTTGACATCCCCTGTTAAAGCAGGAAGATTCTTGCTTCTAGGATGCTCATTGAGTATTTGTTTATTCCCCCTTTAGGATCCCGCCTCATCCTGTTTCACTCCAAGGGGGTCAAAAATGGCTAAAACGAAATGAATAAGTAAAAATAAAAGACTGTAGAGATTATAGGGTTTGCTTTAGTAGGGAGCTGCCCACATACTTCTTATGATCACAGCCAATCCTGTACCTATTGTAACTGCCAGCCCCTCGCCAAGGAGGATTCCAGCGTAAATTATTCCCCGAATGCTTCTCCAAAATTCTCTGCCAAGAAGACGTTGCATTACTAAGCCGATCACCGCCCCGATGAAGACCGATAGCGCTGATGGAATTGGGGAACCAAGGCCTCCAGCTACTCCAATTATTAGCGGCGTTATTTTCAATACATGTCCTACTATGTACAATATGCTGCCAGATATGAAGCCATAGATCATGTAGGGCACCTGGAAGAAGACCGCTGCCTCAGGCGATATGAAGATGGATTGGAAGGTTGCTTGCACAGGCCATGCGTAGAGCACTCCGGGATATATTGATGAGGGTATAGGGGCCACCCTCCATAATGATTGAACTGTTACGTAGCCTACAAATAGGGCCACTGGGAATATTATGAACATGCCGAGTATCACGTCCTTCACTCTAGTGTTAGTCATGTCGCACACTTTGAAGCCAGTAACCCATGAGGATGAAGTGTATATTGGGACAAACCACGCATTTATGCCCGGATACCCGGTGGCTTTTATCACCATCTCTCTTGTATAGGGTACCCCAATGCTTACGCCTAATCCTTCACCTCGAACCGCTACAAGCATTGTTACAAATGGTATTATAATATTGAGCAATATTAGGTAGATCACCGGGAAATCTGGCGCAAGCCAGTAGTCTACGAAGGATAGGCTGAGGGTTGCTGCTAAGAATAAGCCTATAACCCATCCTATATTAAATTCTGCAGCGCTTTCGGTTATGCGTTTGAATGCCTTTAGAGCCCTATAGGTATCTTTAGGCCTAAGCAGTAAAGGAATGATTCCCATGGCTATTGCGAACCCGACCATCGGCATTGCCCAAGCCCATAAGACCGAGCGCTGCCATATAGTCTGTATATCCATTCCATAAGTGTATTCTTGAGCGAAACCGGTTATACCATATTTAACCAATAAATGATTCCCAACGATGTATATGGCTATGGAACCTATCAATGACCCTAGAACCACGCTAAATGGTAGTATGAAGCCTGTTGCCATAACAGCTAGATCCGTAGCTACTCCGAATGAAGCCCCTGGTAAAACCTGCTGTATAAGATAGTTATAGTCAGCCCAGGGAATCGGTATAGTTCTGAGGTTAACATTTAAGAAAACTTCTCCTGTTAACGGAAGAGTATAGAGTAGAAGGCCGTAAAAGAATCCTAAGATCGATGATGCGCCGAGCACGCTCATTCTTCTCCACTCTCTTTCTATAAGAGTTCTTGTTGTATCAACGATTGGGTCTGCGTAGGGGAATGGTAGCTTCTCTATACGCACATATAGGTGGTAGCCAAGTATGCTCATTGCAAAATCGCCGAACATCGCCGCAATCAAGTATACAGCAGTCCAAAGGGCCACTATGGTCCACTCTTGATGGAATAATGTTCTTTGAAGCCATACTTCGTAGGATTCAGGTGCATAGAACCAGGGGATCTTATCCGCTAATCCCAGCGCTACGGAGACTGGCGAATATCTTAGATACGCTTGATATATCCATCCCGGATGCGCAAGATTTCCAGTAGTAGGTGTTAAGAACCACCAGTACTTTATTGTCTGGCCAGCTGCCAAATAAATTATTACTGCCTCAAATATCGTTAATTTGGTTCCTGCAAAAACCGCTGCCAATTCTATAAATAGCAGAATTGTAGCCCACTGAACCGCAGAATATGCGGGGGTTGATCCCGTTACCAGATGCATGAAGGCCATGGAAGACTGGAATACAAACGTTATGTATAGCAGGGCGAGGAGGGAGCGCCAAGTTAGCCCTCGACCACGCGTAACTGTTGCGGTTTGTTCACTCATTCTTATCAGCTCCTTCACCCTTCGCGTTTTCTTTTTCCATTTTTAACAGTAAATCTCTAAACCTGCTTTGGTATTCAACTCTCTCATCAGGCCTGAAGCTCCTCCATAACAGGACTTGTTTTCTAATTAGATCTATAAATTCCTTGCCGAACGTTATCCATGAACCTCTAGGTCCAGCAAGTCTTTTCATATGCAATGAGAAGTTATGCCTCTTAGTTTCCATACTTTTAACATCTAGGAGCTCAGCATGCTGAGTTATGCCAAGGTCGTATGGCGCAAGTAGAGACTCGAATGCCAGTGCTCTAACGTGCATTTTCGGATCTTTCTGCTCCATGAGCTTTATGGGAGGCTTTAATCTAAAGATTTCCGAGTCTTCAGCTAAGTGTCCCATTAGGAGTTCATGTATGTATGATAGGACCCCATCGGCTTCTTCATCCTCGGTTACGAAGAATGGCAGCGTAACCTCCCATATGTCACCTTTAGGTGGTGAAATCTTCCATCTTCTCTCAAGCGATGGAGTTATCATCCTTGAGGCTTTAATTACCGGGTAAACCGTTACTCCTAAGATGGCTATCATCATTATGGACACCGTGGTAACTACTGTTGTGGATGCGTAGTTAAGCTGTCCTCCAGCGCCGAATATTCCTCCAAGCATCGCCATAATTATGCTTAGTATATAGCCTAATATGCCGCCCACAACAGAATATGTGATGCTCTCCGAAAGGAATAGGAAGGCTACGTGGAACGGCGATAAGCCTACCGTGCTTAACACATGTATTTCGCGGCGTCTTTCTTCTGTTGAGCTTATCATTAGTCCAAGTATAACCATTGAGGATATGATTACGGGTACAATTTGCTGTTGCCACCCAAAGATTGTGACGATGGATTGTGGAGACAGATTCCAGACCGTGCCTTCAATTCCCATATATAATGGTACTGGGAAGAAACCGTCTGTCTGTTTATATATTTCTCTTGCAACCTGAACGATCGAGTTTTTATCCGCGAATTCGGGCTTAAATTTTATTGCCACACTGACAATCCATCCCTTGCACATTATTAGAAGCGTCTTATACGGGATTATTACTAGTTCATCAGGGGACACTCTGCCAGAGTAGCCTGGGACTCTATCGTCCCATATTGTCAATCCGAGATCATCTAGGTCTTTAAGGCCTTCCAATAAAATTCTGTCGTCAAATATTCCTACAACTTTGAAGTTGAAGCCAGAAACTGAAATTGTGTCAAATAATTTGACTCCCAGCCCCTTAGCCATCTTATCTGATATTATTGCTACAGGCTTATCGGCCATATTTTCTGTGAACCACGTTCCATTAATTATTGCCTTGTCTACGGAAGTGATGTCTTTTTCTTCAGGCGTCATCCCAAGGAACCCTCTTATCGGCCTTATTACTGCTTTTTTATTTTCGTAGTCATATGGTACTAGGCCGTTTGCGCTAAGAAGACATGTTCCACGCATACTATATCCTATATATGCCCATGCCCTGGGAGCCATTATGATCTTATCTCCATACAGCGCCTTAAATTCGGCCAAAAATCTTTCACCTACTTGTGGCACGGACTGAGCGCCTCCTAAGCCGCTGAAGTCTCCGAAACCTCCATTCGAATAGTCTTGGTGATGGAACAATATTCCATCGTAGAGCGCTGCTCTCTTGGTATCTACCTCATTAATTACTTTTAGAGAACCCAACGATGTAAATGCTGAGGTAGATGAGGTCACAAGT
>JAGTRH010000011.1:0-10473 GCA_018396795.1 Candidatus Bathyarchaeota archaeon | reverse complement strand
TTTCTCATATGGGAAACGCCGGTGGAGAATCCGAGCAGAGCTACGGAGAATCTGGGAATCTCAACCCAGTGGATGCCCGCAACTTTAATTCTCAGGCGCTTTATGGCTGAAAGCACAGTGTTCAATATTACCGCCATTAAGGGCATTATGAGAACCACTATTAGGAAGCCTATAATGACCATTATGGGGTCTGTAGCGAGCCTAAAGCCTGGATGAACGAAGGATAGAAAAGTCAGAGGAACAATGAAACCCATGAAAGTAACCATTACGCGCCTCATGCCGCCATACTGGAAGAATAGTCTCTCGATGAGAATTGAGAATGGCACCAGAGTTAGGCCGAAGAATGTTATCGCATATATCGCATCTTCAATAGATGCTCTTAAGGCTGAATAATTATTTCTCTCGTACACCACTAACCTATTTGATAGCGCTTCTAGCTTGCTATATTCACGATTCTCAAGGGCTAGTAAGGCTTCTGCGAAAATCTCTTCAGTGCTAGTGTAGCCGGATGGAGTTATGCCTCCAGCAGATAGAGTCCTTATTCTCTCAAGATTTAGCCTGCACATGTCTTGGGCAAATTTTATCGTAGTATGAGTTATTATATACTGTTCGCATTCACCAATTTTAAAGCCAACACCTGACGGGTACTCATCACTTGAGTTCGTTAGGACTAACATTGGATATCTTTTGGTATATGTTGTGTGAACTAGGAACTCCACAGGCTTATCTGGAGAAATAAATGCAGCAGCAACGCTCACGCCATATCCACCATACAAATAAAAGTCCCAGCTCCATTGGTCGGGCGGAGCGTGAGATGCGAAGTCATTAACCGTTAGGGCAATATCTTGATCGCTGGCGCCGTTCCTATAATACACATCGCATATGTCAAATAGTATTACAGTACCACACTTAAACAGCGTATATATGCCAAAGTTCTGTTCCCTATCATAAGTATTTGCCGAGAAGGCTGAGCCTATATGCGCAGATACATCCACTGGGCCCTTAAACCAATATGTTCCAAAGCCCGGAGCATATTTGACGTTTCCAGTCTCCTCATCGACAACAAAAGCTTCTATACCATAGTTACCCCCCATTAGTCTCTCCTGCTGTATTAGGCCAGGCATGTATACATCTCCGTCCTCATCTGACATAACATATGCTGGCAGGAGGAGCTGGAATGGCCGGGAACCTAACGATGATGGGCCTCCTCTCCCATAAATTATTATGGCGTTACTGACCGGTATGTCCCACCACCCTGAGTAAACGTTGTATTCCATAGTTTTGCCACTTACATCCACCCACTTAGGATAAAACTGGCCGGGAACCTTGGGAGCCCAGCTCCCTATAAGCCCTGAAAGATCCGTATTCACTGTAGCATAAATTATTGGGTACAGAGCCTCAATCTTAAACTTTATATTATCCCAATTAATGGTATCTGGCAGGTCAAATGGGGTCCAGTAGTCATTGCTGAATGCCCATAAGTTGCTCCATGTCATTCCAGGGCCACCTAAAACTAGCAGAGGCTCGCTGTTAGCATATCTGAGCGGGGAGCCATAGTAGTCTTCGTAAACTATGCCGTGACCTGGACCTCCGGATCCAAACATATCCCTTGGAATCCAAGGTCTGCCTATAGCGGGATCTTCCCTAGCAAGATATGGTCTATTAAGTCTCTCAGCCAAATCTGGAAACAGAGTATTGAACAGCCAATCTTGGTAATTTGTTAGCCACGGTGCTACACCTTCGTTCCACCCAAATGTCCATCCGAGGACGGTGTATGGCATCAAATATTTGTTTATGTCATTTATGTCTATATTTACCTGGATCTTTACTTTGCTACCCCATTCGTTCCACCTGTTATCCAAATACTCTTTCATAAACCATCTCGAACCAGTGATTCCTTGATTCGTTCCCGAGAAAGCTATGAAGACTAGCGTATACTTATTTAAGCCAGGATTCGAGGCGAAGAACTTGGCTAGCTGGAGCATTATGGCTGTTCCTATGGCCTCTCTTGATCCCGGAGCTAGGCTTGGTATAAATGAGAAGCTATCGTATGCCGCTGTTATCAGCACGTATTCATCGGGGTAGGTTGTTCCTCTTAAATAGCCTATTACATTGTAGGATTCAACGTTGCGCCATTTCATATTAGATACCAGAGTGACCGTCTCCCCCTTCTCAGCCAACTCCAAAAGCTTCCTTGATTCATTAGCCCTAGCATATACCCTTGGAAAGTTCCAAGCCACGCTCTCAAGCAGCTTCATTCGAGCTTCTGTAGTTGTGGTATACTCGGGCTCAAGAAAAACAACAGCCTTGGCGCCAAACTTGGCTGTAGTAACCCAATGGTATTGCGTATTAAAGTCCATAAGAACTATACCGCCCTCTATAGGTTTACCATCAAAATCCTCATATTCACCTGAGCCTACGTAAACTAAGCGCCCGCTTAAACCTCCGGGTGGAGTTTGAGGTGGACAAACTTTGTTCGGATAAACCGGGTAAACCGTTACTTTTTCTCCGATGGAAGTCTCTATGTAGGCGCCCTCATCAACCGGTATTGGAACCCTAAAACTATGCTTCCCAATCGATGATAACCCAAACTCGCGGAACTTACTTTCAATGTAGTCAGCCGCAGCATAACATCCCGGATAACCTGTGAATCTTGAACCGAATCTAACAAGGTCTTCAATGTAACCCTTGAGCTCATCCATATTGATTGCCTTTAAGGCTGGTGTAAAGTAATCAAAGGGAATGCCCTGAGCAACTACGGGTTCTGTGACCGTTAAAAGCAGCGTTAATGCATATGAAACCACTAAGAGCGTTATTAGAGCTAATAGAAGAGAGATTTTTCCCTCTTTAGCGAACGACAGCATAATTAAATCCCCAGAGTATAATATTTACAACTATCTTTTAAAAATTACTATTCACGAACTATCCTTGGTGATGCAGAAATCGTCTTAAAAGAAGAATTTAATATTAAGATTAGTAATATTAAGATTAGAAAAAGATTAATTGGTGGGGGTGGTTTATCCTGAAAGTAAGGGTTCTTATATCTTTTTTGTGGCAACTATAATAATAGTGGGGTTAGCCTACTACATTTATTTACAAAGCAGAATGCCTGCTGAAAAATTAGAGGTCTTCATCGAAATTGATGGAGCGGAGAGATGCCAGAAAATCGAGGGATTCGGTGGTTCAGGCGCGTATTATGAGTGGTTGTTAAGAAATTTGAGGGAACCCTACAGAGCGGAAGTTGCGGATTTACTTTTTTCAGATCTCGGAATAAATATTTATAGATTGCGAGCCTGGACTAAAATTGAAAGTGTAAATGATGACGATGATCCCGACGACTTTAATTGGGAAACGTTTAATTTTACAACGGATCAAGACCAGGTTTGGAATGCTATTGAGGCTGAAAAGAGAGGCGTTACAAAGTTTATAGCTTCTGTTTGGAGCCCGCCAGCATGGATGAAAAATAACACGCAGGAAACAAATGACGGTTACCTTCTGCCAGAAATGTATGAGGAATTCGCAGAGTGGATATCCGCGTATATTATTGGCTACAGAAAATATCATGGCATAAATATACGCTGGATAAGTATACAAAACGAGCCGGATTACACCGCTACGTGGGAGACATGCATTTACACGCCTGAACAGCTGAGGGATTTAATTAAGGCGGTGGGTAGAAAATTTTCGATTGAGGGGATAACAACAAAGATAGTTGTTCCAGAAACTTCTGGCGTTTACAGCGCCATTAATTATTTAGAGGCAATAATGTCCGATCCTGAAGCAGCGCAATACGTCGATCTCTTCGCCGCGCATTTATATGACGTGCAATTCTTCAATCCGGACCAAGGAGTTATATGGCTCAAAATGCTTTCCGAGCATTGTGCCAAGTACAATAAGCCATTATGGATGACCGAATATAACTACCTAGATTTTCCGGAGGCTGGAACATATAACGAGGCCCTTTACACTGCCCAGCACATCCACAATGCGCTAGTATATGGTAATGCATCAGTCTACCTAGTTTGGGAACTCTTTTGGTATAGAGAAACCGGGCTAATCAGCATAAGTGGAGAGGGAGATAGCTACAAAATTACCCCAAAATATTATGCGGTTAAGCAATTTTTCAGATTCATAAGCCCAGGCTCAATAAGAATAGATGCAAGCAGCAACAGACCTCAAATTCTTGTCTCAGCCTATATAAATGAGGAAAGCGGTGATATAACGCTCGTGATGATAAATAGAGGATCAAAGGACGCTAATGCTAAGATATTTCTAAAAAATCTTATGGTATCATCTTTCAAGCAGTATCGTACATCAAAAACTGAAAAATGTGAGTATGTTGGTGACATAGCCGTCAAAGACGGCTCGCTTGAAGCATTACTTCCATCAGATAGCATAACTACCCTCACGACCCGCTGACTGATGCTTCCAGATATCTCTAAAAAGGGATTGTTTGCTCTTTCTATGCTTCTTGCTTATTTGAGCAGCATCTCAAAGGTTTCTACATTCTGCAGGCATAGTGATTAGTGATCTTCAACCTATGAAGATATTAGGGTCCTGACTTTTCCCAATAACAGTATGTTCTTCCATAAGTGAAGATCAGTATTAAAAACATTATAAAAATATACATGAATATTGTAAAGATGTCCCTTTTCCACTTCTCTTTCGGCGTTAAAAGGGCTATTTTTTCAGAAAGCGCTTTACGGATTTTCCTGGGCATAAAGGGTATCATAAATGGGACGCTATTCTTATAATCCTCGTATTTCTCACCAAAATTATGCTCTAGGCTTTTTTCCTCACTCTTGGCTAACAAAATATATGAGAACACTAGCGTAACCCACGCTATTAGATCAGCCGGCCTTAAGTGAAACGGCAAGGCATAGAGCATATGACCGATGGTCCAGATGAATATTCCTAAATATTGGGGATGGCGAACAATGCCGTAGAAGCCGGATTTTACAAGATCGATCCCTCTGAGTTTGCTTATGATAAGCTGGATCATGCTTGCCATGAAAAAGAAGAAGCCGCCAAACGTGAGAATTGGGCTAATGATGTCCAATAGGAGAACTAAATAAAAGTTCGTCCATATTTCTGGCAGATGCAGAAATTCTGTAAGCCAGTCAGCTCCGGGAATAATGGTCATGGGTATCCATGATATATAGAGTATACGGAAGACCCATTGGGGAACCCAGTCTAGTCTGAAGGGGGATGGTGTTTCAGGGAAATAATTGAAGATCGTTGGGAAGACTAAAGAAAGCGATATCCACATGGGAAGCCAGAAAGTCGATGAGATGGTTGGTAAACAATACATCCAGGAAAATATTAGGGCAATTTTTTTTAAGCGCTTTCTCACTCTTTCTCACTCTCAGTTAGAAAAATTGCTTAGTATCTGAAAAACTTTTATATAAGAAGCGAATAAATCCTTTATTGTGATGGATTATGATGAGAAATAAGAAAGCTATAAGCATGGGCGGGATACTTGCTATTGTAACATTAATCGTATCCGTGGGTATAGGCCTATGGATCATTAGTCCAGCCCTAACGGCGCTTACGGGACCAGCTGGCAGAGTTAGCGTAACCGTTTCTGATGCTGGTAGAGTTGGAGCAAACCTGGTGAGACTAACCATCCTTAATGATGGCGAAGTGAGAGTGAAAATTCAGCAAATAACCATTACAGACACAGGTGTATCTGGAAGCGCAGCCCCAGGAGTTACAATAAGCCCCGGTGCATCAGGGCAAGTTGACGTAAGTTTCACAACCGACCTACCGACCAGCGCATTAACCTTAAAAGTGACGATTAAAACGGATAAGGGAGAATTTACAGCTCAAGTTAACCTGGCAGCTTCTACCTAGAAAGTAAATTATTGCTTGGAAACTCTTAAAATTAAGAAGCTAAGTAATTTAAGTCATCTTCCAACTCATAAACGATGCGGGGATTGGGTATCCGCTGCTTGATGAAGCGATGTTTTAGGCGCTTCCGGTACGCCCTACGTTATTTTATTTCTTCTGTATTTTTTGCTCATTTTAAGGAGCAATTCAAAGTTTTCTATGCTCATCTCTACGGGTATATCGCCCTCCGAACCTAAAATATAGCCTCCCCCAGGGGTTCCAATTCTAAGCCTATCAAGCAAATGCTCTTTTAGCTCCTCGGCGCTCATAAAACCGATATTTTTGCTTAAGCCTCCTAAGAAACATAGTTTGTCGCCATATTTCTCCTTTAGGATTTTAAGGTCCATGTTGTCAGTTGGCCCTACTGGATTAAGCATATCTAAATTAGCTCTAGCGAGCAAGGGAACTATAGAGGCGATGTTCCCATGGCTATGCATATTAACGAACGCGCCATACTTATGCGCTATCTCTATAGCTTTCACGTGCCATGGAAATATAAGATCCTCATAGATCTTGGGGTTCATAAATGTCCCGCTTCTATAACCCAAGTCCTCAGGCCAGTCTATCATCATAGCTCCCCTCTCAAGAAGATTCTTTTCAGCCTTCAGGTTGAACTCCCCAAACTTAGCGATAAGCTTCTTGACGAAATTTCTCCTAATATACATGTCCTTTAGGATCACTTCTAACGGGCCCCTTAGAAAATACCAGACGCCCGAAAAGAAGCCGTTAATTCCACATGCAGGGAAAAACCCTCTGTCAACCACGTATTTTATTGCCTTTTCAATCCCCTCATACCTCGACGGATCATCAGGGTCTGGAAGTTCCAAATTACCCAAATCATCTTCGTTTTTTACTGGATAGTCTATATATTGCCGCGCCCAGATTGTTTTAGATGTTCCAACGCGCCACTTAGCCCCAGTCTCCCACTCAACAATATTCCACTCTTCACCGCTTTCAATCACCCGTTTAACTCTGATCCCACCGCCGCCAACCCCCACTATAAAATTGTCCATGTGGTCAGCTATTTTTAGAGCTTTATCTATATGCTTTAGTCCAGCAGCGGTTATCTCGCATAGCGCGCTGCTTACTTCACTCTCAAACTCAACAGCTCTTCTGGCCATGTCTGCCTCTATGAGCGGAACAAACTTAGCCCTCGACATTTCATTAGTGAAACCTAAAACTTGAGGTGTAACAGGAGGTTCCTCATGGAGTAATGTGGAGAGAACGCATTCAAACCTATTAACGGGCAAAGCCATTCCTCCGCCGGATTTATGTCTGCTTCCCTTAAAATGTTGTTTTTTCAGGTGTTAGCTAAAGTGTTTGGCCATTTCCTCATTTCCCGGAGTATTCAGTATCGCATCAATGGCGTCATCTATCTGCTTTACGCTCTTCGTCCTTATGTCCATCAGTAGCCATTTAACAAGCTTATCCCTGCCGCCCTTAAGGTTGGCTTCCAGAGCCCATTCAGCCCTCATTATCCTAGGTAACATCGCATATTTGTAGAGTTGGTTAGGCATCGCGTTTTTAGGTATTGGGTGAATGCCCCTTCCATCAACCTTGACATGGGTTTCGATGGCTATATCATTTGGAAGGTTAGGTATGGTCCCCTTATTTAATACGTTCACATATATTGGGGCTTTCACCCGCGTTCCAAGGAACGGTATTTCATAGCTATCAGTTTGTTTATCGTTGTATATAGAGTCTATAAGGGATACTATGACCTCCCCGCTTGCTCTCAGCGGTATCGATTGTGATACAGGCTTCGAAGTATCAAACGCTATCCTAATCATCTCTTCAACGTTCATCCTAACCCCTTGAATTCTCATGGCGCAACCTATTTCTGAGTCCGGGCCTCCGTAGGGTCCATACCAATACTTTTTAGTCTTTAGATCCCAATGGTACTTCCATGTTCCTCCACGGACGCTGTCTCCTATGGGTAAGTAGCCATAGGTCTTATACAAATCCATAGCTGCTGGGCATAGGTCTAGATCCCACGGGCTTGTGGTGTGCTCCCTCCATACGGCCCAGTACTCTTCAGCGTCCTCCTTAATCCAATCGTCCAGGTATTTGTATGCATCCTCACCCTTATACTTGAACTTTGTCAGCCATATAACGTGGTTCAATCCTTGCATCTCAAAATCAATCTCTCTCGGATCTATAAGACCCATTGCTTCCCTATAGAATTCAAACCTATGAGCAGCACAGTATGGGGTTATATTCTTGCCCAGCTTCTCCCTAGCTAGGCGCATAGCTAAAACTTCTAGGGCTGCTCTATAGCCTAAGAAGCCATGGCATATCCCTGCGACATTAACCTTAGTCTCTCTACTTATCATTGTTGTAAGTTCGAGAACCGGGTTCGAAACAATGAAGAACCAAGCATTCGGTGCGAGTTCCTCAATGTCTTTAGCCATGTCTAGGTGGAGTTTGAAGAGGTAGTAACCCCATATTGTATGGTAGTCTCCGACGTAGTTCCATTCGACGCTGTTGATTCCCCTATAATATCCATGCTCCTCAGATGCGTCCCTCATCTCCTCATAATATAGATAGCCCTTGGGAAGCGCGGTCGAAATTACGAAATCAGCATCTTTAATAGCTTCCCTCCTATCTTTCGTGGCATGTATTTCTACTGGAAGCTTAATCTCCTCAGCATATCTTTTAGCCAAAGTCGATACAATGTTAAGCCTGTAATCATCAATATCCATAAGCCATATTTTAGAGCCACGCAACCCCTCATTCAAGAATATATCGACAAGTATCCTACTAGTCCACCTAGCGCTACCAGCACCCACAAAAACAATTTTAGGTCCCTTAAACATTAATCTATCAACCCCACAATATATATACGTCCAGTATAAAACCTAAATTTTACACTTAATAAATCTTATGGCAGTCTTTTCGTTTATGTTCCTGTAATAACCTTAAAACAGAGCGTGAATGCAGACATCTACCGAACCTCCTCAGAGTCCTGAAGAACATCGAATAATCATTGGCAGATGCAGGCTGCTTATCCTGCAGAACTGCAAACTCGCCGCCGAGAAAGGTGTGGAGAAGGGGACTCCTTGTAAAGCCCAGGAAAAACAGATTAATGAGAGCTAGGGAAGCTATGGGAGCATATGATAACCCAGTTCAGAAGCGTCAGCAATATTTAACGACCTTTACATGCTACGCTAAAAATTTGAAGCGGGATGGAGCAGCCTCAAAAAGCATATCTGGAAACCGCATCAGAAACAAAACGATCAAAACCATAAAAACGGAAATTATTTTTAACCAGATCTCCTGCAACCTTATCTGAACAATCAGAGGAAGATACGCATTTTGAGATAAAACCTAAAAACTGTAATCTCCTTACCTAAAAATTAGCGAGCATCACCGGAATGACGCTACCATGATAACTGAGAAGCATATAATAGAGATGATGATCGAGGCATTACCTAGATGCCCGATATGCGGCTCAAATATCGGATATGAAGTTGTAAGCGTCTTTAAGGGCACCGTTAAATGTAAAGCTTGTCAGACAGAATGGTCTTCTAGAGACTTCTTTGTGTCCGAGAGATTGGAGAATCTGACTATTAAGGAGCTGCCAGAAGGTCACCGCGCATTCACTCGCGGAAAACATGTTCTAAGGAAGCATGAGGAATATCCCGTAGATTTCTTGAGATCTCTGGGAAAGATTGGCGGATGGCCAATTTCAAGAGGTTATCAAGAGTTTATATGGGTTAGTTTTATGGGTTTCCTGGTCTTCTTAGTGGCTTTTATTCCGCGTTTCCTCTTAATCGATAAGACAAGCGTAATGACCGATGAACCACTATATGTTAATGCTGGAAGACTTTACGTTCAAAGCTTTTTTAGACTTAACTTTAGCTCTGAAGTTTGGCGAGTGAATGCTGAGCATCCGCCGATAGCCAAGCTTCTTATAGGGGCATCCTCCTATATCTTCGCACCTTTATTAGGATGGGAAAGCACGTGTAACTTATATTTTAGTGCGCGCCTGGCGCCTGTAACCGCAGGAACACTAATTTGTGTTTTTATTTACCTGATTGGCCGGAGATACTACGGGGATGAAGCCTCTCTTCTGGCAGCCATACTTGCAGCTCTCTCTCCATGGCTCATATATTACTCAACCCTTGCTATACTGGACATCTTCGCTGCTCTTTTCCTATCCCTAGCCTTCCTACTGCTCCCACTTATTAAGGGCATTAATAGACATCTTATACTCGTTGGAGTACTCTCGGGTTTAGCCGTTGGGTCAAAAGGAACGGCTATAGCAGCCTTTCCGGGAATAGGCTTATACCTTCTTCTCAAAACCTTAGTTGGGAAGTCTAGAACGGAAGAAAAGAGCTTACGGATGATTCTGCTACAATTTCTGCTAATATCCTTGACGGCCGCATCCACCTTCTTTGCAACTTGGCCTTGGCTCTGGCAAAAAACTCCTGAGAGAATCATTTGGGTTTTTGGCTTCCATCTGGGGCATATGGAATCGGGACATATGACTTTCTATGCGGGAAGGGTCTACGCTCATGTTCCACAGTGGGTTACAATATATATACTCTTTATTAAGACGCCGATCTTACTATTCATTCTAGG
>JAGTRH010000108.1 GCA_018396795.1 Candidatus Bathyarchaeota archaeon | reverse complement strand
CCTTGTAAGAAAGCGGCTCTAGTGAAGGAAGGAGCTTACCGAAGAAGCTATAAAAGTGGTGCTCCATAGCTTCAAAGCTGTATTTGTCGCATTCAAGGCCCTCACCACCATCGGGAGCAGGGTGATTCATAGTACCCGTCGTAGTATAGCCTATCCGCAGAATAGTCCAATCTCCAGAAGGTGCATCCCAGACTAAGCGTCCATCCTCACTCATACACCCCGTCAGATCAATAATTGAGCCTGGATTAATAGCGGAGCCAGCTGGATCCTCAACAGTTTCCCTGAAGGGTGGCACTACACCGCCTGGTGGGAGAAAACGTGGACCGGCGAAGTTAGCTTTAATCGGCCAGTCCGCTATGCGGGCAGTACAGAAAAGCCTAACCTCAAGTATTCGGAATGCTTCTTGGGAAATTAGACGGAAATACTTTGCCCTCTCGGCGGGAAAGTTTGCTGTTGAAGGTACGCTAATTCTCCTGCCAAAGGGGACTGTTGTACTGATGTCGCAAATTTTCCTGAAATTAACACCGTCATCTGACGCTTCAAGCGATAGTGTCAGCGGCGTCCAGAACGGTCTAATGCCAAATGGGGTAAATGTAACCGCAATGGATCGCGCCTCAAATGGTTCAGCGAACTCTAGCAGTAGATAAGCCGGTTTATTAGGACCTGATGGTTGAATTTCAACCCCTGTTTCTGGATTGCCGTCTGTTATTAAGTCTATGTTTACTGGTCCGCTGCTTGATACCGCTTTACTAACAAGATTTTTGAAAGGCTGCCTCTCTCCAGGAAGCGAAGGAAACGCCAGTACGCAAACATCCATATAGTAGCCCATGTTAGCATACGGCTTCGGCAAGACAACCTCAACACGACCCCCACCAGTAACATACGCCTCACTCCAAACCAGCATCTTCATCGAGTGCTCCGGCGTAATCCATGGTCCTCCGCTCGAAGACCAGCCTGGACAGTTATGCATAACAAACTCCAGCCCTAGCCGCTCAGACTCTTTCACAGCATGAAGTAGCAAGCGCAGATGCTCGTCACTCCCATAATCAACAGGACCCTTAGGAATGCCAGTACCAACCTGAAAAATCTGGAAACCAATAACGCCGACGCGATTCATAGCCTCAAGATCAAGCGATATCCCAACATCAGTAATGTTGCCATTCATCCAATGCCACCAAGTCTTAACGCCAGCACCCCTAGGAGGACACAAAAAGCCACTGGGCAATGAGCATTCTTCCTTCTTGCATTCTGCCATAAAACATCCCCCATTGGTATTTTATAAGGAACATCTTATAAAACTTTCATAAACCCCTCAAATAACATGCCGGGCACGTTTACTTCTATATAACCCACAGATATAATCAACTTAGAATTAAACCTCTGCTAGAGTTCTATTCTTAAAAAGCCAATAGTTTTCTAAGTAAAATTTGAATAGCGGGATTTTGAGGATTGAAGTACACGCTATCACATTGAAATTTTTTGGAAAAAACAGCAGTAGTAAGATTTTTGTCTCTCTAGGTTTCGTTGGTGGTGAGAAATCTAAAAAATTGTAAAGGGGGGTTTGGAATAAAATGCTTTTTAGGCAGTTTCATTCAGTAAACATAATCTTTTTTACAAGGTTTATTATTTTTGCTTGATCTCCTGTCTCCCTAACCTTCTCCAGATCCTCCTTTCTGGCATATATTAGAAGGGCTTTTTTCATCAGGTTTCCAAAGATCTCCTTACTCAACTTCATTGCATCCACCGGATCCATTCTGTACGTGAATTGATCCTCAGCGAACCACCCGTTGTATCCTACATCTACGGCCGCATATAAATAGTCCACGAAGCACCATACGTCTCCTGTTCCAAAGATTCTATCCTCATCATTACTTCTGTACTTCGCCGTGTTCACATGGAACCCAACTATTGGAACATCCATCTTATTCAGCGCATAAACGGTGAATGCTGGCTCCACACCATACATCATCTCATGCCCGTAATCTATCGTTACACCCATAACCTTTGAGCCAATCTCTTCATTAATCTTATAGGCTATCCAACCCGATAGATGCGTAGTCGGAACAATCATGTTGCCCTCCTTAGGCTCCTTAAGCTTAGCCTCAACACCAAACTTTAATCCTAAATCTTTACAGCGTCTAGCAACCTTAAGGCAGGCATCATAAAACCACTCGAACTTAAGCCCATAATTAGAATCAAAGTTGTAATCCCAACCGTCTTGACCTGGCCAAAAGCTAAGGCTTGGGCTACCTAAATCCTTAGCCAAATCAGCCGCCTGCAAAAGAACCTCAAGGGCTTTCTCCCTAACTTCCCTATTTGGATGCGTTACGCTCCCAAGCTTCCATCTTGGGTCAGTAAACATGTTAACATTCATGTTTGAAACTTTGATGTTAAATTTTTTCAACGCTTCTTTAGCGCTCGCCACTTTATCATCAGAAACTCTGAGATTCTCATCTAAGAAAAGCACTTCATGGAACTCTACACCCTTTATGCCAGCCTCAGCCACTCTTTTCAGCTGAGCCACAAGGCTTGAATCTAACTCCGGAAAGTAGCCCTTAGTAGCAAACCTATCCATGAAGTCGCCAGCAGCCCAGTGTCCAGCCGAGAATTTTATATCGAAATCCTCAAGAAACCTATCGAGCACATCACCCTCAAGATAACCCTTATACGCTGACTCAAGCTTGGCTAAATTAGATTTATCAACCCTCAATCAAATTCACCCCTTCACTTAAAGTACATCGCTGTATCAATCTTATATTGTTTTGCATAAATAGAGAAATGTTAACATGAATTATTCTTTTTCAAAAGGTAAAATATCGCGGTTTAGAAAGATGGGAGGTTTTATGTAGATAGCGCTATTTGGAGACTCTAGTGTTCTATTTCCAGCCACGGATATAATTCCTTAAGCTTACGCATTGCCTCCAATATTTTCTCCTCTGGATACTCGTATGGTAATAGTCTTCCAGCTAAGTAATCGTCGAATGCCTGCATATCGAAGTGTCCATGGCCGCATAACAGGAATAATATTGTCTTCTCTTCGCCAGTCTCCTTACACTTTAATGCTTCGTCTATAACAGCCTTTATTGCATGGCTCGGCTCCGGGGCTGGCACAAACCCCTCAGTTCTCATGAATTGATGGGCTGCCCTAAACACGTCGACCTGATTGTAGGCTGTTGTCTTAACTATGCCCTCTTTACTTAGCAAGCATAATGTTGGAGCTTTTCCGTGATATCTTAGACCTCCGGCATGTATTGGAGCTGGCACAAACATGTGCCCAAGAGTGTACATTTTAAGCATTGGTGTCAAGCGCGCTGTGTCACCGTGGTCATAAGTGTAGAAGCCCTTAGTTATCGATGGGCATGCTGTCGGTTCAACGGCTAAGAATTGCACATCTTTTGGAGCCCTTCTAGAGACTTTATCATGGTAGAATGGCCAGAAAAGCCCTGAGAAGCTACTCCCACCGCCAATACACCCAATGATTAGATCTGGGTAGTCATCTTCGATCTCTAGCTGTTTCTTGGCCTCTAATCCAACGACCGTTTGGTGCAGTAGAACATGATTTAAAACGCTTCCAAGAGAGTATTTAACATTTTTATGTGTTACAGCATCTTCTATTGCCTCGCTTATGGCTATGCCCAAACTTCCAGGATTATTTGGATCATCCTTGAGTATTCTTCTGCCACTTTCAGTGTTAGTACTTGGGCTTGGGTAAACCTCTGCGCCCCATAACTCCATTAGCATACGCCTGTAAGGCTTCTGGTTATAACTAACTTTGACCATGTAGACTGTTGTCTTTAATCCGAAGAGCATGCAACCAAACGCTAAAGCCGAACCCCACTGACCAGCGCCAGTCTCGGTGGTTAATCGCTCGACGCCCTCCTTCATCGCATAATAGGCTTGAGCAACAGCCGTGTTAGGCTTGTGGCTCCCAGGAGGACTTACACCCTCATATTTATAATAGATTTTTGCAGGCGTCTTGAGCGCTCTCTCAAGCCCCTCGGCCCTATAAAGCGGCGTTGGTCTCCAAAGCATGTAAGCCTCACGCACCTCGCTCGGTATATCTATCCAACGCTCTTGGCTAACCTCCTGCATTATACACTCTTTTGAGAACAATGCCATTAATTCCTCAGGTTTCACTGGTTCCTTTGTTGCCGGATTTATCGGTGGAGTCAAAGGTTTCGGCAGATCAGGCAAAATATTGTACCATTGCTTAGGCACATCATCCTCATTTAATAATATTTTCCTCAACTTGATCTCACCTGTGAATGTAAAATATTGCACCTACAAGTAATATTTAAATCTTTTGTGAACAAAAATGTACTTAATATGACACCTCTCAGAGGTTCACACTAAAAAAGGTGGGAGGTGAAAAATTTTTCATTCTAATATGAAGCAGTTGATTCACCGCTCAATTTTACGATGTTAACTGAATGCGGCTTCAACTCAAGGATGACATTGTCATTTTCAACTTTAACGTTGCCTTTCTCGATTTTAACCGCGTTTGGGTTCTCAAATGTGTTTTTGGACTCAACGCTTTCGCCTGCAACAATCTGCATGCATCCCTTAACTGGCTTGTAGCCCCTGAATGATACCTGAAGATGCGCTGCATCCAAATCATGCCTATTCACCAAGTGTAGATAAAGGGTTTTTCCATCCTTTGTAATTGTAGCCGATGCATCTATAAATGGAATATAAGTGCCAAGCTCGCTTGATTTATAGAGCGGCGAGTCTGAAACCGCTGGAAGAACGTTATCACCAGTGTTTTCGCCGTACATCTTGAATACAAGGTACTGCGGGGTTAGAACCATTCGCCCATCATTTGATGCTAGAATTAATGGTAAGACGTTTACTGTCTGTGTGAACGCTGCTATTGGCACCTCGTTACATAATCTACGTAAAGCATTCAAAACACCAGCCGTAAACACAGCGTCCTTGACGCTTGTAAATTGGCTAAGCAGTGGAGGCTTAGCCTCCGGGTACCAGACATTCCATTCGTCGAAGGCTATTTTAATCTCACGCTTAATATTATATTTCCTTCTCACGCTTTGAATGAGATCATATACGTTTCT
>JAGTRH010000107.1:2099-5159 GCA_018396795.1 Candidatus Bathyarchaeota archaeon | reverse complement strand
TCTATGCGCTTGAGAATATCCCTAATATCGACTTCATTATCGCTCATGCGTCTTAACCGCTCCATGCATAATAATTAACGCTAAGGCTACAATCTTCATCTAATCTAATGTCATCATATAACGCTGGGAATATTTAATGATTTTTCAAGATTTTTAGATAAATTGAATATGTAATTAAACGGTTTAGCCAATTTGCTAAAGATTAAATTTATTTCAGCTTATTCATTTTTATTACGGGATGTATATTAGCGATTACACTAAAACTTAGTAGAGGGGCCTTTGATGCTCGAGATCGATGGCGGCCAAAAAAGTGGTAGCGGAACAATACTGCGTTTATCGGTTGCTTTAGCCAGCATATTGGGTGAGCCGTTACACATCTACAATATAAGAAAGAAGCGTAGCGAACCAGGCTTAAGGCCTCAGCATTTAGAGTCTGTTCTGGCGGCAGCTAAACTATGCAACGCTGAGGTGAAGGGCGCGTATATTGGTTCTCAGGAACTTTGGTTTGAGCCTAGAGAAATAAGTGGCGGAGAAATAATTGCCGAAATAGGTACTGCTGGTAGCATACCAATGTTAATAATGACCGTTCTGCCAATATGCATCTTCGCTAAAGAACCAGTTACACTAAAGGTTTCTAAAGGAGGAACAGATGTTCGAAATTCCCCTACAATAAATTACCTTAAAAATGTCTATTTAAAGCTAATTGAGAGGATGGGAGCAAAGGCGGAGATACATGTTAGAAAATATGGTTATTACCCTAAAGGTATGGGTGAGGTCATATTAAATGTCAAGCCTTGTAGAGAGCTAAAGCCTATAAGGCTTGAAGAGTTTGGCGAAATAAAGGTTATTGAAGGGATATCAGTTTGCACATTTCTGGCTGATAAAAGAGTTGCTGAAAGACAGGCTAGAGAAGCCGAGAGACTGCTTAAGGCAAGGGGTTTAAATCCTAAAATCCAAGTAGAAAATGATTTTTCAAATCCATTACAGAAAGGCAGCTCACTTGCTCTTTGGGTTGAAACCGATAAGAATGCTTTGATAGGAAGCGATTCTATAGGTGAGCTTGGTAAGACCAGCGAAACTGTAGCGCGAGAAGCTGTTAAAGGCTTACTTGAGGAGGTGGATGCTAGGGCAACGGTTGATGTTCACATGGCAGATATGCTTATTCCATATGTAGCTCTGGCTAAAGGCAGATCAGTATACTTAACACGAATTATATCAGACCACCTTGAATCAAACATATGGCTTGCTGAGGAGATACTTGGCGTGAGTTTTCACATTGAGAGAATTGATGGGCTTTATATGGTTGCTAGAGAATAGGCAGGCGAACTAGAATGTTTAGAGCGAAGGTGAGAGGAATATACAGCACGGCGCTAACTCGCATACTGCTTGATAACGGTTTTAAGATAATTCAGCCGTCGACACCCATAAAAGAAAGATTTAAATTAACTGATACATCAGAGGATACAGGTCAACCGGATCTAGAAGTAAATGATAGATTTGATAAACAGGGCGTTAACGCTGTTGGATACGCGGTTGCCGTTGAAAGATTTGCGTTAATATTGTTTGATCTGCTTGACGATGTTATAATTAGACGCCAATCATCGATGTTTACTCCATTACAGGTTAGCGATTCCTCATCGCTAAATCTAACTGAAATTTTAAGTGAAACTTGTGCATCAACTTCCTATGGTAGAATTCAAATTGACATAGAATTTCCCGGTCTCTCTAAGAGGAAATTGGATGAAATTAGAAGTATGGTTGTTCCAACATTAAGTGGGCATCACTATTACAAGGCATGTGGTGGTAAGATTGCCTATATTCTCGAGATGGCTGAAAAACTCCTTGAAAAAGGATGCTCAAACAAGGAGGTCGAGACTCTCTTCAAGGAGACTATATGGCATGAATATCCATGTGAAGGATCAAAGGTGAGTATAGAACACGTGAAGTTAAATGGCAAATTATTTCACCTCGGTGAAGCACGCATAATAGAGCTTAATGAGCAGAATCGGCAAATTAAGCTTTTAAGGGTTTTATCAACACCTGGCATTTATGATGGCCTTAACGTTCGTAAGGAGCCAGGAGACTACGCAGTTACAAATATGAAGATCAATGAATGGCACTTTAGAACATCTTATTTCTCTAAAAGCGGCGAATATAAGGGTACCTACGTTAATCTAAATACGCCGATAGAAATTTATCCCAACAGAATTAGATATGTTGACTTGGAAGCGGATATATGTATGTGGCCAGATGGAAGAATTCAGAAAATTGACTCTGAAAAACTCGATGAAGCTGTTCGAAAGGGTTACATATCTGAGAGACTAAAAAGAAAGGTTCATGAGGAGATCGAGGAGATCTTAAAAATTCTGAGCCCAGACTTGGAGAAAGAAGCCGTGTACGCTGTTAATGGAGTAAATGAAAGGCTAAAACCTATAGAAGATTCTGAATAAAGTATATATCTGGCTCCTATATCCATCTTTATTAGGTGATGCAAACATGGGTACCCTAAAGCTAAAGTTTGCAATGCTTTCAACACTGGCTGTGATTATAGGTTTGTCTACGCTCTTCCTCACGATAATACTCTCGTTGCTGGGAGTATTTGACATTCTAACTCTTGGGGTCTTCGTAATCTTTATGAATGTTTTGCAGTGGCTTATCGCACCATATTTAATTGATGCAATGTATCGAACTAGGAAAATATCAAAGGCTGAAGAGCCGGAATTATACGAGGTTGTCGAAAGATTAAGCGCTAAAAGTGGAATAAAAATGCCAGAGTTAAGGATCGCCCAGATTCAGATACCGAACGCATTTGCATATGGCTCGCCATTAACTGGCAATAGAGTGGCTGTAACTACAGGTTTACTTAATACGCTGGATATGGAGGAGGTTGAAGCGGTTATAGGTCACGAAATTGGACACCTGAAACACCGTGACGTTCAAGTTATGATGTTTGTTTCATTACTGCCAGCAATATTCTATTATGTTGGATATTCGCTAATGTGGTCATCGATGTATTATGGTAGCGGAAGAGATAGGCGTGGAAACGGAGGGGCATTAGCT
>JAGTRH010000107.1:0-2089 GCA_018396795.1 Candidatus Bathyarchaeota archaeon | reverse complement strand
TACTGGATTCTGACTTTATTCACGCTATACTTGAGCAGATTAAGAGAGTACTACGCTGATAGGCATAGTGCATCGGTAGTATTTGATGGTGCAAGGAAGCTCTCGGAAGGCTTAGTTAAGATAGTTCACTCAACAACAAGGATGCGCAGGCGATATAGTAATATGGGAGGCTTAAGTTCCTTCAAAGCTTTGTTCATATCAGACCCAGATAGCTCTGATAAAGACTCAATAACCCTATCGAGAACTGGTATATTGAGAGGTGATAGCGAACTAGTGGCCGAATACTTAAGTCGCAAGGTTACATTGCTAGATCAATTGGCTGAATTATTCTCAACGCACCCGAACATAATAAAAAGACTAAGGGCCCTTCAAGAGATAACGTAAATAATGAAGAATTATTTTTCTTATTCCTTTAGGGTTTTTCATCTCCATGTATTCGTTTCGCGCTTTCAATAGATTCACCATTAAAAAGTTACATCATAAGGTTTGCGAAATATGAAGTAGGTTCTTGAAGCCCTATATTCCTCTTAAATTTTATATCCATGATTCTATTTTTTGTTCTTGAGGGTGCAGATGGGTTTACGCATTGACTTTGAGGTTCCCTCATGGGATGAAATCTATGAGATGCTACTTAACCTGGCTGATATGATTAAAAAGGACTCTTTTAGGCCAAAAGTTATCGTTGGCATTTCACGAGGAGGTTTGCCGCCGGCGAGAGTTATGTCAGATCTTCTTGGGAATGTTGAATTATCTAGCGTTAGCGTGGAATTTTATCGGGGTGTCGCTGAGACTGGAAATGAACCAATTATAACTCAGTCTCTTTCTATACCTGTTAGTGGTAAATCTGTGCTCATAATAGATGATGTTGCTGATACTGGAAGGAGCTTAAAAGTTGTTAAAGACCATATTAACGAGCATGGTGCAAGCACTGTTAAGATTGCGACTATTTACTACAAGCCTTGGAGTATAATCATTCCTGACTATTATGTGAAGGTTACAAAGCGATGGATAGTCTTCCCATGGGAGAGGAAAGAGACTGTAAAAAATCTTATAGAAAGATGTAAGAGGAATGGTATACCTATAGACGAGGTGAGGCGAAAACTAATTGAGGGTGGAATGGATCAACTCCTACTTGAAAGATTTATAAGTGAGATCTTGGAGGAGACCGAGTGATAGAGTCCGAAGTTTTGGACAAATATTTACTAGTTCTGGGTTTCAGAAATGTTAAAATTAATAATATGGATGAATTTCTTAATTTAATTCGGCTTAAATCTGGAAGTTCTCAAGTTCAAATTTTGGATGCAAATCTCGTGGCGGATTTTGAGCATATATACTTTTCAGTTTTAAATGCTCTAAAATCCTTTAAATCCGGACTAAATATTTCGAAGAATCTTGCTATTGAAATTATGCTTTTTGCTTCAGGTCAAGATCAGATTAAGAAGGCGATTGAGATTTTAGGTGTTAAATCCTCTTCTAGAAGTATTGCGGTGGTAATTATTGCGGATAGCCGTGACGAGGCAATCTCTACGTTCAATGCTATTTCAAGCGCTATAAATGGAGAGGTAGATGAAAGCGTCATTGGGCTTGATGACAAAAAAATATCGAACATAATTAACACCTTTGGTATATCTGATTTTGAATTAGAAGCCTCCATGAGAGGCTCATTAAAGGATGCCTTAAAAAATGTCCTTATTGAGCGTGCAGCTCTCCTGATGACGCAACGCTAGGTTCACTCAGGCACTTTAAAGGGGTTTTTCTTTTGCAACGGAAAGTATATCTCTAGGTTTAATTACTGAGACACCCGTCAGTCTTCCCAGAACTTCAATGAGAATTATTTTATCTGGATTGTTTAAGTCCACTCTTCGATTTAGGTTCTCAACAGCAGCCTCAATTATCTCTTTGGTGGATATTTCTGAATGTCTTTTCTCGACTGTGACACGGAATCTTTCATTCTCTAGAATTTTATTGTGAAGACTAGCGGCAGCCCTTTTTATCTCTTCAATCCTTGTTTTAACAACAACTTCTATTGGAACAACTCTCAAGACGTAGCGAAACTCTGAAGGTCTCTCCTTAAGAATTTTTCTTAAAC
>JAGTRH010000106.1:3213-5166 GCA_018396795.1 Candidatus Bathyarchaeota archaeon | reverse complement strand
GGTACTGTATCTAGCGGAGCATCAAGCATGCAGATAGATGTAACCATTCCAAGAGTGTCGACCAGCATCTCTTGCTCCGTTTCTCCATCGACAGTGACAATTGGTGGAAGCGTAATTGTTTCAGGAGTGGTTTCTCCTGCAGTCGGGGGCGTTATGGTCATATTAACTTATACAAAGCCTGACGCATCTTCATCTACCCGGATAGTAGCTACTTCTCAAAACGGAGCTTACTCAGATATTTATACTCCGGACCAGCTTGGTTCATACTCGGTCATAGCCAGCTGGTCTGGTGATGATAACTGTAAAGAAGCAACAAGCTCCCCCCCGTTGCCACACGTCAAGGTTATGTTATCGTACAGGGTTAAAGGAAGTAGCTGGATGCCACTGAGAAACCTGACAACCAATCCTGAGGGGCAGTTCAACTATGTGTGGGTGAATACTCCTAGTTCTGGAGGCGAGTATGAGCTAATGGCGAGCTGGCTGGGTGATGATTATTATGATGGGTCCTCATGCACCGTATTATTTATCGTAACGGAGATTATCAATCCTCCGGCATCTGATTTTTCAATCATTATTGAGGAACCATATTCTACGTCAGTTTCAGACGAGCAGGGAAAAAACGTCACGGTAACTCTGCCAGCTCCCAACTTCACAATCGCAGTAGATCCAAAGATTGTTAGGCTTCCTAGGGTTAGTGGGTACAACACCATAGTGACGATTAGGATTTCATCCTTGTCAAACTATACGATAGAGCTTTTACTACAGATTAATGGAATACCTGAAGCGATTAAAGCAAGGTTATATTCAGAAGCCTTGAGAATCCAGAGTTTTGACTTTAACTCCACAATTCTTGTGATCAGCACTGGTGAAAGCCCGCCGGAGGAAGGCAACTATAGCATTGTTATAGCGTGCAGCTGCATGAATTTTACCGCAAGTGAGTCGGTGACCTTAAACATAGTGGATAGAATACCCACAGTTATAAGGGTTAACGCTGCTCCCGCATCAATACAGTACGGTGATGTTCTCTCCATTAAAGGTATGGTATGGCCACCGCACCAAGCCAATATCTTAGTTTCAATCATGCTTAAAAATGAAACTGAAATTGACGCAGCGGAGTTTAGCACAGATGAAAGGGGAGAGTTTTCCTTCAGCACACGCATCATGCTAGCTCCGGATGAATACATCATAAAGGTGTTATGTAAGGGAGATGCTTTCCATTTTGGAAGTGTTATAAACCTTGCGCTGAGAGTTGTGAGGGCGAGCGTCATAATCACCCTTATCTCTAATAACACTAAGGTCAGCTTAGATGAGCCAGTGTTCTTTAGCGGTATTGTCACCACAGCCAAAGGCGAACTCATTCAGAATATGAATTTGACAATATTAATCTCTGGAGAAACAGGGACAATAATTGTTCCAGCGAAAACCAATGAGAACGGCATATACACTGCGGTTATATCTAAGTTAAGCACAGGTAAATACGATGTGGTCTCGCTAATAGATGGTAACAATTATTATGAACCGGCAAGGAGCATACCCGTAAAAATTGAGGTACTCCATCCAGTATCCCGAACCCTAAATGACATACTGTACCCCTTTGTAAGCATGGCTTTAATTATTCTAGCTTTAATTACTTCAATTCGCGTCATCGTGTCAACTATGTATGAAATTAAGGAAGAACGAAATTATAGGGCTAACAGAAAAAGATATAAAAAATAGTCATATTAACTGGAATTAGGCTCGAGCTGAATCATGATTTTCTCAATATTTGTTTTAATACTAAAAGCTGCTCCCCCCAAGTCAGACCAAAGCGTATAGGGAATATGTGTTCCAGCATCGTTTACTATCCTTCTTATTCTTAGCTGTTCTGGTATGTGAACGAAGAGCGTTAAAACCTGGCTGCCCGTTATATGAAGCCAAAACTTCGATATAGAACATGGGTTTCCCTTTTTCAGA
>JAGTRH010000106.1:0-3203 GCA_018396795.1 Candidatus Bathyarchaeota archaeon | reverse complement strand
TCGAATGAGGCTTGTATACACATCCTTTTTCTTTGCACCCAGTCCTCAGCTATCTTTCCACAAGTCGTTATTTCAACATCACTTTTTTTAAGTAGATGTTCTATGTGACGCTCAACGGCTTTCCAGTAACCCGGGTACTTCGGTAATTCGTATGGATGAATCAGTAATACTTGAACACCACCAATTAGTAATATGTCTTCAAATCCTCGCTTAATCTCTTTTTCATATTCTTCAGTAGAATGAAAACACTTATGGAGCGGGCACCATCTATCCCAAGGAGCTTGAATAGGGATTTCTACTAATCGCCCGATCTCTCCTTTTTCCCAATCGTATACGTAATTAAATGGCCAAGGAAATTCTCGGAAGGGCAAATCGCTTTGAGGAGAAGCTGATGAATCCCACTTAAAGCCACTCTCTTCCAGTACCATAAGTGTATCGACATTTGCATACAATCCGGGGGCTCTAAATCCTTTGATATTGATTGAAAGCGTGTCATCAATTATCTTTTTCATGGCAACTATTCTTTTATATTGTATTTCCCTGTTCTGGTTGTCGAAGCGTTGTGCACACTTGTCTATTCCTTGATGCATATCTCCATGCCCCGCTATCTCTATAAGTTTTTCTTTAGCAAGTTTTTTCGCGATACGAGAATTCTTAGAGACCTGGCTTCCAAGCATAAACCATGTTGAAGGAATCTTTTTTTCTCTAAGAAATTTGAGAATAGGCGAGATACCTGTTCCAAGTAAGATTTCATCAAAACAACGGTTCCACCACCAATACCTCTTAATATTGGAGTATTTTGCTAGGCCTTCAAAGTCGAATGTGAGAACAACTACGGATCTTTTCATGTTTTTCCAAAAATTTTTTCTAACAAAAGGTTTATCCCGAAGTAGGTGGTGAAGTGCAGCCAAATACATAAGCGGTGCACATCTATGCCTTTCGATATCCTTATCTCCCAATGTTATGATAGCATATTTCATCGCCTTAATCTGGCCGCAAACCAGAAGCGGCTGGTTGATTTCGCCTTCCGAGAGATAAAATACAATAGACTCCTGAACTGGGGGCTTTATTTCTCTTAGTTCAACATTCAAAAAGATATTACCAAGATCTGAGGAATAATATTGGAAGAATCTGGCTAAGGAACTTGAATCATTAACAGTGCCTATACCATGTACATCTTTAACCTCTCCAAAGGATATTGGAAAACCCGGTAAAGGCTTTACTATTTCTGTAAATTTTGAGTCATGAGTTATTAGAAGGGAACCTCCATTTTTAAGATATTTTAGTAAAGTTTCTCTGTCTTCTGAAATAGCTGAATCAGGCTCTATTAGCAAGGGGGTGTTGAACTCACCCATAGCTAGTTCAAAGGGATATCCAAATTCGTATCCAATTAGCCAAGCTATTCTGTCCGACCAAGGTCGATAACCATTTCGTATTCCAATTCTCAGATCCTTCAGGGTCAAAGTTAATGGCTTATTGGAAACTTGGTGTTTATAAATAAGTTTTTATGTGCTAAATTAAGTCTTGGATGGAAGGCCACTTGCGTTTATATACCATTATGGCAAGACAAGTTTATTTAATGGCTATTGCCCAAGAAAATACAATATGCAAAAGCTATGTCATGCAGCTAGCAAACTTTGGTCTTGGCTTGAAACCTGGATGGATCAAGAGGGAGGTATACACAGTTATGTTGTTTACCATCACAGGGATAATCTTAAAATTTTGTCCCCCGACACTTGGACTCAGTCAACTTGCATACTGGGGCTTCTGGGTTTGCATAAGGCAACCGGTGAGACAAAAGAGCTGCTTCAAGCCAGAAGGCTTTCGGCATACTTAGCGAATAACTACATTAGAAGCATCCATGTCTTCCGCAATTCCAACTTTGACAGGAAACCGCTTGGCCAACCTGCCCTCGAGGGTAATGCCTTACCATCCTATGCCCTGCTGGAAATATGCAAGCTTTTAAGCGGAGGTGAGGAATATGAGCTCTTTACAGAAATAGCCAGGGATAACATAGTTAATTTTCTTCTGAAAAATTGGGATGAGCATGCAGGAGCCTTCACAAGCATATATCACGGAGACCTTGCTCACATACATAACAAGAATGGCTTGACGATAATGGCCATGCTCTCCTTGCTAGATATCGATGAGTCAAACAGGATGTTGATGGATAAAGCATTGAGAGCAGGGGAATTTATAGTGAATCGTCAAGTGAAGAATGGGGTTTTCAAAGGAGCCTACCCCTATGCTGACAACGATACGAACTACAGGACTACCTATACATTAATTACAAGCCTGGGCTTATTGAAACTGTATCAAAAATCTTATAAGGCACTTTTTTTAGAAAGTGTGGAAAAAGCTCTGCAGCACCTAGCAAGCTTCGTAGATGACAAAACTGGGTTAATATGCCATGTTCATAAGGTTGGATATCCACAATGGATACTGGACACATTTCTTCTATTAATGGTTACGAGGAAATTGCTAGAATTCGGTTATCAGGTTCCCATAAATGCAGAGCAGATTTTGGATAAGCTTTTAACCCGCCAGTACCCAACCGGAGCTTTCCCTCTTTCACTCGGATTCGAAGATCTCTGGTTCAAAAAGAGGCTGCCTTCGAAGCCTGAGATAAACAGATGGAGGGACGTACTCCCTGTTCCGGCATTAAACTCATGGATTTTATGGGCGATTTCTGAATTATTGCCCCACGGTATAAGCCTTCCTCCCCCTTCTAAGAGCTTCCCTTTTATCCTTCTAACGGATGCTGAAGAAACAGAGGGCCCCTTTAGGATAACGGAATATGAAGACCGGGTTGTTTTTGAAAAACTTCCCGAAAGCAGGATTGTTGGCATATTCCGTAAAAGAGCTGAACTTGCTGACCTTTGCTTAATCAGGGAGCGCGGAGACTATTGGAAAACAATTGATCTTATAATGAGATATCCAGAAGCCTTGCGAAGATTGATATTGGGCCTACCCTCTCGTTTATAGCGCAAGGAAGTCGAATATGGATTTAAAATAAAGATAATCTAATTAAAATCCATAATGCTTATAAAATGCTGTTTAGTAATTTCAAAAGAACGAATATGTCTAAAGAATGCGTGCGATGTATACTGGTTTGTTTAAGTATATTGCTAATAGCAAATGGCGTAGTGGTTACACTTGCTTATTGGACTGCACCGAAGATTACAATAATTACTAATGGGCCT
>JAGTRH010000105.1 GCA_018396795.1 Candidatus Bathyarchaeota archaeon | reverse complement strand
ATATAGCACTTAAATCGTTAGGTGTTATGTCTCTTCCTCCTAAACCATATAAACAATTGCAGACACTTACATCTTTTCCATATCGGTATAATGTTGCTATAATGTCGCTGCAGAGCGCATTAAATGGCGCGCCAAAACTACATGCTCTATCAAGAACCGCTAAAGCCTTAACATTATCGATGGCTTTAATTATATCTTCCTCCGGAAATGGCCTATAAACCCACGGTTTTATTACGCCAACCTTCTTTCCTTCGCCTCTAAGGGTCTTTGCAACAGCCTTAGCTGTGCCAGCAGTGCTTCCTAAGCAAACTATCGCTGCTTCAGCATCATCCATTCCATAGGTCTCTATAAAACCGTATCTGCGTCCGGTTAAATACTCGTATTCTCTATTAACTTCACGTATAACATCATAAGTCTCCTTTAGGGCTTGAAGCTGCTGAAACTTCACTTCAAAGTAATAGTCCGGAAGACATAATGCTCCGACAGTTATCGGCTTAGTTGGATCAATCGTTATAACAGGTTTTCTTGGTGGGAGAAACTTTGAGACGTCGTCATCTTCGAGAACTTCTACGCCTTCCATGGAATGTGAAAGTATGAAGCCATCAATATTCACGCTTACTGGAAGTAAAACTCTATGATTCTCGGCTATCTTAAACGCTTGTATAATCCAGTCATAGGCTTCCTGAGCGTTCTCAGCGTATATTTGTATCCAACCACAGTCTCTCGAACCCATCATATCTGAGTGATCACAATGAATGTTAAGTGGTGCGGATAGAGCCCTGTTAGCGACCCCCATAACAATGGGGCACCTCAATCCAGAAGCAATATATAACATCTCGTGCATTAGGGCCAACCCTTGGCTTGCTGTTGCAGTGAAAACCCTTGCGCCAGTTAGGCTTGCGCCGACGCAAGCCGACATTGCGGAGTGCTCTGACTCTACGCATATAAACTCAGCGTTTATTTCGCCGTTATGAACATATTCGCTTATAGCCTCAACCATAATGGTTTGGGGAGTGATTGGATATGCAGCTACAACATCGACATCGCATTGCTTAACAGCGTACGCTATGGCTTCATTACCAGTTAAACCTATAATCTTAGCCATTTATCATCTCCTCTCCTCAACCATCGTTATACATTTAACCGGGCACTCATTAGCGCAGACACCACAACCCTTACAGTAATCATAGTTCACATCAACGTACTTTTCAAGCCTAATTATGGCAGAGTCTGGGCAGTAAATCCAGCATAGAAGACAGTTTATGCATCTCTTCTGGTCTATCACTGGTCTAAAAGCTCTCCAATCACCAGTCTTATATTTCATCGCTGAACCTGGTTCAAGCAGATATCCACCTACTGGAAGAGACTTCCACCCCAATTTTGTTTCTCTTTCACTCAATTCCAAGCGCCTCCTCATAGGCTCTTTTTATAACTGCAACATTCTTCTCGCCAACAGCCCCTGAAAATCTTTCAGTTATAACTTTAGTCAGCGAGTCCATTGTTGCTAATGGCGCAGCCTTTAGAAGCGCACCAAGCATAGCTGTGTTGTATATTGGTCTACCGAGAACATCAAGCGCTATTTTCATGGCATTAACCGTGTAAACCTTTATGTCGCCTACACCAAAACTCTCTTTTAGATCCTCAGGTCTCCGGTCGGAATGGGCCACAATTAAACCTTTTGGAGCAAGACCCCTGGCAACGTTAACCCTGCCAATAAGCGTTGGATCGACGACAACCACGATATGAGGATTATATATCTGGCTATGTATGGATATCGGCTCATCGGATATCCTCGTATACCCAGTTACCGGTGCACCTCTCCTCTCGGGACCAAACTCTGGAAAAGCCTGCGCATACCTACCGTCCAACAGGGCAGCGTGAGCGAGAAGTCGGCTTACAGTAACAATGCCTTGCCCTCCTCTACCATGCCAACGAACCTCAACGAGCATTCAAGATCAGCCTCCATGTTCTTCCGATTGGAATTATGTGTAATTCGTAATGATAAATATAACTTTACCTAAAATTCCCGATTAAGAATTGCATCTACATTTACAAATTCAATTATTAAAAACACAATTGATATAACCTTGATAAAAGCCGAGTAAAAATTGGATGCAAATAATTCTCTCATTACTGTGGAAGCTATCTGCCAATTTAAGCCGGCTCAACGCCCCTTCTAGAGATCTCTAAATTGTTAGGGACCATGGTGCAAATATTTTAGCCAACAATAATATTGAAAAGGATGTTATTGGTATAAGCACATTATCATCTATCGGTTTAAACTCAAAATGCTCAATCAATGACGCTGCCGCACCAGCAATGATACCTGCAAACCCCACTGCAGTCCCTACGATCATTGAAAATAACGCCATCGCGAGGTTCCCCCACCCAGACTTAGTTCTTCTCTTATAAATCATATTTCTCACCATACCTGTTATAGCGTCCCCAATTGACATGAAAATTATTGGAAGGATTCCAATCCGAAAGTCTCCCCCAGTTAATATCCATCCCAAAGCTATGATTAAACCCCACATTATACAGAAGGATACCTCATACATGTTATCTTCCGTCTGAAACCAATCCATCAAGCGTTTATTCCTATGAAATATTGTAAGAAAGGCCGCTAGAAGAATACTCATGGCTAACGGTAAAACAAACGATTTGAAGACGACTGGAACGATAAGCGCGCAAAGCCCCCCAGCCAATATATGTATAACCTTCCTATTGTAGTAAACTGCCACATTATGTTCAAAGCCATGCTTCCTCATAAAATTATAAAGATTCTTCGTTAAGACCGTAACTACAAAAACAACCCATGAGAGGAGCAAGAATGTTGCAACTAGTTCTTCAACATGTATCATGAATATTTATTTTTAAGAAAGTTCTATTTAATATTTTCACATAAAAAATGCGAAAGAAGAGTGGGCATCTACTTACTTTAGGCTCTTTAAGAGATTTATTGTTTCACGACAGAAGTATGGGAGGTCGTCTGGAAAGCGTGATGTAACTATTTTTCCATCAACAATTACTGGCGCATCGATAAATGTCGCTCCAGCATTTTTTAAATCAGTCATTACAGCCCTCCAGCATGTAGCCTTCTTGCCGCGCACTATATCCGCTTCAATAAGCATCTGTGGACCGTGGCATATGGCTGCGACAACCTTACCTTTCTCATAAGCTTCTTTAACGATTTTAACCATATCCGCATTCGTACGCATTCTATCCGGAGCATGCCCTCCAGGTATTATTAGGGTATCATATTCATCTATGTTTACATCTTTAGGTGATAAGTCTGAGATAATTGGCACGCCATGCTTTCCAACATATCTCTCTTTAGCTTTTGGAGCCACGATATCAACTTTATAGCCTTCCTCCCTAAATCTATAGTACGGGTAAATGAACTCCGAATCCTCAAATTCGTTATCAACCATTATCAAAATTTTGCCCACATTTATCACCCAAAATATATTAGTCAATCCCTCAGATATACGTTTAAATAATTTTTAATGGTTTAAACCTGATAAGATAGGTGTGTAGCGAATAAGTGGCTTCATTACATCACCCTACCCTTCTATACAGACGTCTCTAAGGGGCTTGATTACCAATTGGTTGATAATCCGGTTCTTCAAGTAATATTTTTACGGAATAGCTCCCAAAAATATATAACCGTGGTGGAAAGGTTGGATTCTCTTCTTTTAAGTGATGATGAGGTTAGAGATGTTATCTCGCTTGGCGAGGCTATTAATGTCGTTGAGATGGCTTTTAGGGAGAAGGGACTTGGTAGGGTTCAGATGCCGCCTAAAATATACCTTTCTTTCAAGAGGTATAATGGCGACTTAAGGGCTATGCCATCCTACTTAGAAGAGCTCGATATATCGGCGGTTAAAGTGGTGAACTCTCACCCTGATAATAGAGAGAAGCATGGCCTGCCAACAGTGATGGCAACAATAATACTCATAGATCCTAAAAGCGGCTTCCCATTTGCAATCATGGGCGGAACAACAATAACTGATATGCGTACCGGAGCGGCTGGTGGTATAGCGGCAAAATACCTTGCGAGAAGGGACTCCAAAGTCGTGGGGATGGTTGGAGCCGGAGCCCAGGCTAGAACGCAGCTTATGGCGCTTCTAGAGGTCTTTAGCTCCATAGAGGAGATTAGGGTCTGGAGTAGAAGCGAGAAGACTAGAAGAGATTTTAAGAGTGAGATGGAAGCTAAGTATGGGCACTTATGCAAAATAATCACCACCGGGAGTGTTAAAGAGGCAGTTAATGGAGCCGATATAATAGTGACGACGACGCCCTCTAGAACTCCGCTTGTGATGGATGAGTGGGTTCAGCCAGGAACGCACCTTAACTGTATTGGCGCCGACGCTCCTGGTAAAGAGGAACTCGACCCATTGATATTAAAGAGGGCTAAAATAGTCGTTGACGACTGGGAGCAAGCATCGCACAGCGGAGAAATAAATGTTCCATTAAGTAGAGGAATAATCTCTAGAGAAGACGTTTGGGCTGAGCTGGGTGAAGTGGTCGCTGGAAAGAAGCCCGGAAGAACAAGCAGTGAAGAGATAACGGTATTCGTCTCAACCGGGCTGGCCATACAGGACGCTGTAACCGCTAACTTAGTTTACCAGAGGGCTTTGGAGAGAGGTATTGGTAAAAGAATTAAAATCGTATAAGTCAACATTTTTCATCCATTTTCCTATCTTTATTGAACTGGGTCAAGAAAATATAATAGAAGAACCTCTAGACGCGTATCTTATTCCTCTAAAAGGCGCGACGAAAAGTATAGATTAGTCGACTGAGCATTTTTAAAAGCTCAATCGGCGGTAAGAAAGTTTTCATGAAGGGTCCTAAAATGGCGGCTAAATGTAAAAGATGCAAGACAAAAACCGCTGAGGTTTACTTAGCCCACTCAGACCTAAACCTATGCCCAGACTGCTTTCTGCTCCTAACCGAGAGAAGGGTCAAGCATACGATTGACGTCTACAAGATGCTCTCAAAAGACGATAGAATAGGTGTCGCCGTCTCAGGCGGAAAAGACAGTTCAAGCCTAGCGTACATCCTAAGCTCTCTATTCAAGAAAATTGATATAACCCTAATCTACATCGATTTAGGCATTCCCGAATATTCTCAGCACTGCCTAGAGAAGGTTGAGACTCTTGCCAAGATGCTGGATAGGGAGC
>JAGTRH010000104.1 GCA_018396795.1 Candidatus Bathyarchaeota archaeon | reverse complement strand
GCGGAAATAATGGCGAAGAGAAAAGCCTGGATAGAAAAGAAATGGAACCAGATTCAAGAGGCCATAAAAAACTCAGGCGAGGCAGAGGGCTTCATGATATTCGGCGAAAAATACACGATAGAAAACGCCGACATCCAGCAGCCAATAATAAACCATGAACAAAAAAAGATAATATTAAACCCGGAAAACCCAAAACACAGAAAACAAATAGAAAAGCAACTAAAGAATATCTTAAAAAAGAAACTCGAGGAGATAATAGGCGAATACTCGGCTAAAACAGGCTTTAAACCAAACAAGATAACAATAAGACGCCAGAAGACAAAGTGGGGAAGCTGCTCAACCAACGGGAACATAAGCCTAAACCTGAAACTCATATGCCTACCAGAAGAAACGATAAGATACATAGTCCACCACGAAGCAACCCACATAAAACATAGAAAACACAACAAGGCATTCTGGCAGACAATAAGCCAAGAACACCCAAACTATAAGCAGATAGAAAAGAAACTCCTCGAACAATGGTTCAAAACAGAAAAACTCCTCCAAAACCTAACAAAACACTAAGCTGAAAGCATCATTTATTGGAAAACCATTATATTTCATTAAATATAGGGCGTGGGCGTAGCTATATCAACACATGCAATACCGCTGAAGTGTTAAACTAATTGTAGATGTGCCAAGAAGTTCATGCATTAAATTAGGAAATGTTAGGCAATAAATTTCAAAACATATTATATTAGATAAAATAATGAGATGTTCTTATAGTGAAATCTTTCGCGGCTTTGCTGTCTCAACCTCTTCAATAACTGTATTCAACCCGCTATCCTCGATCAAATCTTTAAATTCAGAGAACTCGCTTGCAGATCCATGCATCATAATAATTTTCTTTGGCATTACTGCCATTACCATTTCAAGGGCATCTGATGGAGAAGCCGATGGGGATGGAGAACCTATTGGCAATAAAGCTAAATCAATTCTCCCAGAGAACCTCTCTAGAGATTGGACGAAACCTGAATCTGATGCATGCAGTATTGTCATGTTATCTAGGGTTATAATATACATGAGTGGTGAATTAGCTGGATGATCTGCTTCAATAGCCTCTACAATTACCCCATCTAATATTAGTGTTTCCCCCGGATCAATAAGGATTAGCTTACCCCCCTCACTAATGAGGTTCTTTAGGCTTTCATAAGCCCCTTTATTGACTATAACTGGACAATTAAATTCTTGGTATAGATTAAGTGTGGCCCCAGAGGCGAAATGATCGCTGTGCTCATGAGTAATTAGAATAGCGTCAACTTTACCTAGGATCTTAGCGTCATCTCTAGAAATTTTTGAGGCAGGATCAATGATTATAGTATGTCTTACAGTTTTAAGAACAAATGCCGATTCGCCGAGAAAGAGGACACCAACCTCATTCTCCCCCAAATGTATTTCAGAAAAGGATTTAAATGGATTCTCAGTCTTACGCTGAGTAAATTGAATAAATAAAACTACCGCTGCTATAGCAAAAACTGCGATAACTAAGAGGATAAGTAATTTCGAAAACCTCTTCAAGGCACATTCACCTTTAATCCTAATATTTTTCCCTTAATATAAGATCGAGTGACCAATTTAAATAATCATAAAATAAAATTAGCGCTTCTTTTAAAGATTAACAATCCTGCAAAGAAGAGCGCATTCATCGCCTCGGAAGTTCGAAAAAGAGTAAAAATGAAGCTAAATGAGTTAAGGGAAAAGAATTGAAATAGCATTTACTGAAAAATGATAAGAAAGCCTTTTACTGTGAAAAACTATAAAGCTTTATTTCAAGCTAAATCTTTATGTAAACCAGCGTTTCATTAATGTTTTTATGGATTACAATATCTATATAACGTTTCATGCGAACCTTTTTAGGGTTTAAGCAAACTCTGACGTTGGTTTATTAGCATGGTAATGGTGGCGATGCCCATTCTAGTGTTAGCGTCCAGTTTACTAGTTCGCTTCCACCGTAGTAAATTTTTGAATCCACTCTTCTCCATGATTCGCCCTCTATTTCACCTAGATCGATGTAAGCATCTATCGCTACGTCTCCGTCGCTTTGGAGGGCGACTACGTGAATCGTAGAGTTTAGTGCAGTATATGTTCCAACATTGCAGACGTATCCAAATACGTGGAGGAAGGGTGCTCCAAGCCATGTTCTATTGTCATGGGCTTCTAAGCCAACCTTTACGAGCTTCGGCATCATTAATGAGTCAATAGTTGCTCTCAACCTCATTATCTGCTGTTGGAATTGCATTGATTGCTGCTCAAGCTCCTCAATTCTCTGCTGAAGCTGCTGTGTCAGCTGCTCAAATTCAGTTCTATTCCCATCAAGCCATGCCTGAAGCTGAGCCACCTGATTTGTGAGGGCCTCTATCTGGGAGTCCTTCGCCGCTATAACACTATTTCTCTCACTTATAATCGATGTATAATTTAACACAGTCCCCAACAAAACCGCCAGAAGGACGATGACAATAATACCTAACGCAACAGCCAGATTCCTACCTACAAACTTCTCATCCATCTAAATCACTATGGCTTTTTATGATGCCCAGCATTTTAACCTTTTTGATTTAAGTTCCTCAAAATAGCCCTGTCTTTGCGCATAAAAATTGATGGAATTTGAAAATTTAATATTACTCAAAATCTATGAAATTCAATTTCCTTCCACCTCCTTTTCCGTTTTACATGCTCCAGTAGCGGAGCTGAACTCCACCAACAGGCAATAAGCCAAGAACACCCAAACTATAAGCATACAGAAAAGAAACTGCCTTTCAAAATGTATCTCATGGCTTTAGCCTAAGCTCTCCAGAATATTTTGTATTAATGGTTTAAGTGGCGGTACATCTTTCTTTATCGTTTTCCATAGTATTTTGACGTCTACGCCGAAATACTCGTGGATCAATTTGTCTCTCATTCCAGCCATCTTCCTCCACGGAACCGAAGGATACTTGTCCCTAATTGATTTAGGTATGTGCTTTGCCGCCTCGCCTATAACTTCGATGCTTCTAATCACGGCGTTTATAGTCTTTTTATCTCTTGCAAAATCCTCCAAATCATGTTTCTTGTGAAATCCTCGATATCCTTGATTGAGTCAAGAATGTCTTGTAGGTAATCCCTATAATCCCTCTTCCTCATAGGTAGACAACTTCTCTTAAAATGTGTTCTCCAATCCTAGGCTTTAGAGCATCTCTTGTAACAAGGTCAACCTTCAAGCCGAGCAGTTTACTTAAATAATCCTCTAAGTCCATGAATTCAAAGAGGCTCGGAGGCTCCTCAAAATCAACCAAGATATCGATATCGCTCCTCTTCCCCTGCTCGCCCCTAACAAAAGAGCCGAAGATCCCAATCTCCTTAACCTTAAACCTATTCCTCAATTCACCTTTATACATAGCCAAAATCCTTTTTATCTCTTCAAGAGATCTCATGTTTAAACACCTACTTTAAACTAAGATTAACAGAATTTAAACATTTAACCTTCACTTTACCTTAAAAAAGACCTCTCTAATGCCTAAATTCTTATTTTTTAGAATTTGACTATTTTCGGTTCAACAATTATTTTTAGTTCTCCCCTACTGTTTACTGAGGCTAGGGCTATTCCGCTGGCTTCAAAGACCTTTATATTTAAATGTTCTGCGCGCCTGCTGCTTGTTACGAGCAGCGCCTCATCATAGACACAGTTTTCACAATATCCGTCTATTAAAGAGTATTCTCCACATTCTGGGCACTCTTCTCCCTCGTCATCTTCTCAATCCTCAGACATTTTATCTACCAAATAATCAAATCAATCCCTTAGCCCTATAAATTTCTACCACACTTCTTAACCCATACTTGCTGGACGCTTCATCATTGGAAAAATGAAGCAGAAAAAGAAGGAGGGTTTTGCGGAAATATATCCAGCTGGGTTCAAAACTCTTCCATCAGCCACAGGCGGAACTCTTCATGGGAGTTGAAGAATCTGCTAGTGTTGGGTCGCATCCATATGCCGTCATAGTTCAGTTCACGATTCCACCAGTATCTGCTGTGAAGCTGCCTGGCCTCGTCCAGCGGCATAAACTTTATCATGCCGTTCTCAGCTGTGATGGGCTCCCAGTCAACTATGGCTACCGAGTCGCCTTCTCCCTTTAATAGGACACAGCCATGGCGAGCGCCATCCCCCATTTCCATCGAGAGATAAGCCGCTGGAAGCCTCCTGCCAACCGTGTCGGAGTATGCATAATAGAGGGCAACCAGCACGACGGCGTAATTTGTGCACACGCCTCTGCGCCTGTTGAAGTCTAGTACGACCGACCAGACTGGAACCTTTATGGGGTTGTCCTCGTAGAAAAGTACTTCCGCCAGGTATTCGTCTCCGATTTCGGTTTTGTAATAGTTCCATCCGCCTATGTTTATATATGGAAGGTATACCGCTACGGGCGGCGGGTTTTCATCGTATATGAAGACGCTGCTCCAAGAAACGTATATCTTGTAGAGATCTGATAGAAAGTCTTCTTCACTGCCGTCCCACCCTCCTGTAGCATTCATAACGAACTCAACCATCTCCTCACTGTATGCGAAATGGTCTCTCAGCGAACTCGCTCGGCGTCACGAAAGTGAAGTTGTATAGGAGCACAAGCTTACCTTGCAGGTATTTCAGAGCCTCTTCGAGCTTACCATTCGCCTCGAGGACTTTGTGGTAGCTTTCATTGAGCATTCTCACCTCCTCCTCTAAAGGCTTCAACTGGCTATACAGCTCTTCGCACAAATCCTCCTTCTCTCTTAGCATAAGCCTAAGCCTATTGTTTTCAGTGGACATGGTATGATACATGTATATGTTGACGGCTACAAGAAGCATAATAATAAAGAGTGACACAATTCTCAGCTCAAATTTAGCCATAAGCGGATCCCACACCCTTCTAACTGATGAGGATTCAGACCCAAAAATACATGTGGAATTGAGGTAAAAAAAGTTTACATAAATTGCTGAAAAACCTCGCTAAACTCGTATTATACAAATTATTTAGACATATAAAGAATTTGCCGCTGCTTACTGCATGTGAACGATTATTTCCTGAAACTTAAACAAAATGAAGAGGATTCTAAGGATCTCCAATAACCTAAAAGCCAAAAAAAGAAAAGAGAGATTTGCGGGAGAAGTCTCCAGCCGTCCTTGGGTTCAAGCTAAAGTTCCTATTATCCCCATTACGCTTTAGGGGAGGATTAACTGTTACAATATAGTAATTTCCTTCTATCCAGAAGGAGGCAAAATGGCATCTCTCATATGGTCCCTCTGGTA
>JAGTRH010000103.1 GCA_018396795.1 Candidatus Bathyarchaeota archaeon | reverse complement strand
GGTCACATAATCTCTTAACCTAAATTCGTCCACCATCTGTTCCAATATGGCTTTCAATTCACCATCACCAACTAATAGAACGTGAATTTTCTGACTTTTCTGAATAACTAAAGGCAAAGCTCTTATGAGTGTGTCTAGCCCTCTATGCTTCGAAAAACCGCCAATATAAGAGATAATGCAATGATCCTTGATCTTCTCATTTTTTTTAAAAGTTTCGCTTATTTTTTTAAGGTCATTAATAATTGGAGTATTTGATACAACGATTACTTTATTGGGTGAAACACCGCGTTGAATGATTCTTTTCGCATTTTCTTCAACAACTACAATAATTCTCTTCGAATATCTGCATGAAATTGTCTCTAAGAGACATAGACAATAAAGAAATAACCGACTTTTAATGGATCTGCCTAATGATGGTCTAGTCATTTCAATAAAGTGTTCATGCATATCTATTATAGTTGGTTTACCAAGAATCTTACTAATTAAAATTACTGGTCCTGCGCAAGGTAAGTCATGAACATGAATAATATCAATATTTTCTTTGATACAAATTTGTATCAGTTGATACATTAGCTGGAACGTCATGTGAAGATAAGAAACTGGTTTGGGCATATATTTGTGGAGTAGAAGCCTCCTTAAAATAATAAAGCCATTAATTTTTTCTTCTTCAGGTTCCTTAAATCTTCTTTGAGTTAAAATGTAAACTTTATGGTAGTGAGATAGGACTAAAGCTTCTTTTTCAACACGTATATCTGGTGGAAACCCCTTATCAGCCAATACCATTAGTATTCGCTGTGACATATCCTCTATGAAAAATCTCTCTTGCGAATTATTTGTAATAGTTTTAATTAAATATACCTATAAACTTTTATATAAAGAACTTTTCCTAAATTAATAACATAAATAATTAAAAATAGTCTATCATTCGGCGCGTTTAACGTAATTTATTTCGGTACCATTCGATTGTCCTCTTAAGTCCTTCCTTAAAATCAGTTTTTGCTTGAAACCCAAATTCTTCTTTAGCTCTGCTAGTTTCAAGACATCTCCTTTGTTGTCCCTCCGGCTTTGAAGTGTCCCATACAATTTTTCCTTCATATCCAGTAAGTTCAGCTATTAAATCTACTAGGTCTTTTATTATGATCTCTTTACCTGCACCAAGATTCACAGGGTATGGTTTATTATATTTCTCCGTTGCTAAAAGAATGCCTTCAGCCGCATCTTCCACATACAAAAACTCTCTGGAAGCCTTCCCAGTGCCCCAAACAACAACCTCGCTTTTTCCCTCTAATTTTGCATCAACCATCTTCTTTATAAGCGCAGGAATTACATGCGAACTTTCAGGATCAAAATTATCCCTTGGCCCATACAAATTAACCGGCAACAAAAAGACAGCGTTAAAGCCATACTGTTCTCTATAGGCTTGAGCCTGAACCAGCAAAATTTTCTTAGCAATACCATAAGGCGCATTGGTCTCTTCCGGATAACCATTCCACAAATCTTCCTCTCTAAAAGGAACGGGAGTATACTTCGGATAAGCACATACAGTCCCTACCGCCACAAATTTCCGCACTCCCTCTTGTCTAGCAGCTTCCATTAATTGAATTCCCATTATAGCATTATCATAAAATAAAGTTGCAGGATACTTCTTGTTAAATCCTATACCGCCAACTTTAGCAGCCAAATGAATAACAACATCCATATCCTTAACAGCTTCTACACAGTTTTCCCATTTTCTCAAGTCCATTTCTTTACTTCTCGGAACTCGGATATTTCTAGGATTTACTCCTCTTTCTTTTATCAGCTTCTCAACTATGAAAGAGCCTAAGAACCCAGCTCCACCAGTTATTAATATCTTCTTATCCGCCCAAAACTCCATCCTAATCTCTCTTCCACCATCTATTCGGAAACATCTTTTCTAAAATTTTATATCCATCCCCAACTGGCTCTAAACCCGCATTGCGCATATCAGCATCCACCATTATTTTTATCAGTTCCTTAAATCTAATCTTCGGATTCCAAGCTAACTTTTTTCTAGCTTTACTTGGATCAGCAACCAACTCCTCAGTCTCAGTGGGCCTAAAATACTTTGGATCAATCTCTACATATTTTTCAAATCGCAAGTCGACATAAGAGAAAGCTTCTTCAACAAACTCCCTAACGGAATGCGCTTCACCAGTCCCCAAAACAAAATCTTCTGCAGGGTCGGTTTGTAATATTCTCCAAATAGCCTCCACATACTCCGGAGCATATCCCCAATCACGTTTTGCATCAAGGTTACCCAGATAGAGAACTCTTTGTTTCTTAGCCAAAATGTTTGCTATCGCCCTTGTTACTTTTCTGGTTACAAAAGTTTCACCCCTTCTGGGAGATTCATGATTACACAAAATTCCATTATACGAAAATATGTTGTAACCTTCACGATAGTTAACCGTTGTCCAAAACGCATAAACCTTCGCAATCGCATAAGGACTCCTAGGTCTGAAAGGCGTTTCTTCGTTTTGAGGAGGAGGAGAGTTCCCAAACATCTCACTACTAGATGCTTGATAAAATTTCACCTTATTTCCGCTTCTTCTAATAGCTTCCAAAATCCTCGTTGTGCCCAATGCAGTAACGTTTCCTGTATATTCTGGAATGTCAAAACTTACTCGGACATGACTTTGAGCGCCCAAATGATAAACTTCATCTGGTTTAATATTGTAAATTATGTTTGATATTTGCTCAGAATCTGCAAGATCGCCATACCAAAGAAAAAGTCTTGCATTCGGATCATGAGGATCAACATAAATGTGATCGATCCTATAAGTATTAAAAGTACTAGCTCTTCTAATGATTCCATGCACTTCATATCCCTTGGAAAGCAAAAACTCTGCTAGATATGAACCGTCTTGCCCAGTTATTCCAGTGATAAGGGCTCTCTTCATTGCATATTACCTGTTAGTTTTCTGCGTTAGCTCACAGCATTAGTCAACCAAAGGTTCTCGTAATAATCCTCGCCATTCCATCTACCATACTCAGCAGCAGCATGATAAACATAATCGAAATTATGCTCCTCAAACAAACGCTCAACCTGACGATACTTGCTCACATCACAACGAACATAATTCAACCTCCAAGAATGCGTCAGATCACAGATCCAAACTTCATGCCCACGCTTCTCCAACTCACACACAAGATTCGACCCGATGAAGCCACCGCCACCAGTAACCAAAACCCTAGTCAACCAAAACCACCATTTTTAATAGAAGACCATACTACGACTTTTCTCTTATAACGCTTACTAAAACCCAAAGTATGACGGCTGTTGTAAGCAACATTAGTCCCACTATAGTGGCGCCTATGGCAACCAAAGCAATATTAGTTACCACCTGGTGCGTAGTAGCGAACTCTTGAAAAGTCCAAACCCAGAAAATCAACGCAACAATCATGGCAGCTGCACCTGGCACACCATAGAAGAGCAGCGGCCTCCTCATTGAAGCATACTTCACCGTATTTAAAATGACATCTAACCCGTGAAACAAAGGATTCTTCGAAGAAGGCTTCTCTACGTTATAATTAACGTTAACAGATACCTCTTTCAGTCTTAACCCGTTTTCTTTCGCCTTCATCAAGATCTCGGTTGAGACCCCCATACCCTGCTCAGTGGGATTAATCAAGTTTATCGCCTTACTATTAAAGGCGCGGAAGCCGCACTGCGCATCAGACAAGCCTTCATAAGAAACGGATCCAGCCAACCTTGTTATCAACTTAATCCCATTCTTACGGTACCCAGGCATACCATTGCCGCTCTTTCCAAGAAACCTTGAGCCGCTGACAATGTCAGCCTCACCATTCAAAATAGGCTCTATAACCGCAGGAATCTCAGCCGGGTTATGCTGACCGTCACCGTCAAGTATAACCATAACATCTGCTTTGAGCTCGCGGGCCCTCTTGAAAAGCGAGGAAAGACCAGCGCCGTAACCCATGTTCCGTTCATGCTTTAGGACCTCGGCACCTAATCCTTCAGCTATTTCAGCTGTCATGTCTGTTGAGCCGTCGTCGCAGACAACAACATGGTCAACATACTTCTTAGTCTGGACAACAACCTTAGCGATCGCCCTCTCCTCGTTGTAGGCGGGAATGCAGGCAACAACAAAAGGCTTCTCAACAAACAAAACATCCACACATCCACTATTCGTTCCGTCGTAAATGCTCTGCATGCTTCCTTTTCCTCAGCAAAGCTAGGTCGCCGTCTGAATCATCGCTTTCACGTGCTCAGCCAACCTTCCCAAAACGTGCTCCCTAGCTCTCCAAACCTCCACGCCAGCCACACTTCCGTCTTCAGCAACCTCAACTGTGTCCTTCACTGGTCCTTCCTTAACAAGCTTGTACAGCATATCAGCCTCAGGGTCGAACCGAACCCTCACCTTACCTTGACCCATCAGCCCAAAGCCTCCCTGCCGCGAGTTATCTTGGTGACAGAGCTACTGTCTAGCACGCTTTTGTCCCATCAACCGCATCGTAAACAACAACTAACCAGTGACCAGGCACCGAAATTCTTGAGCCCCACACAAACAAAATGTTCAGTAAGCACATCAAAATAATCTTAATACATATGGCTAAAATGAGAATTTGTAAGCTTCAGAAATCATCCTGTTTATCTCTTTCTTGAGCTTAACGCCGATTTCCCCAATTTCTCCAAGAATCAATTCTTTCGATATAGTTGCAACTTTGTCAAGTCTTATAACAGAGGCAACTTTAAGCCCTGTCAATTTGAAATCTGGATGAGTCTCATCAACCACTATATCTGTAGGTCCAAGTTCACGTGACACCTTAGAAGAAATGAACAACACTACAACGTCCCTTTCTCCCTCAAATAAAACTAACGCCGGTCTCAATTTAGTTGCAGTCAAATCTGTAAATGGAAAAGGAACAAGAACAATTTTACCTTTCAACGATACTTGACCTTAATATCTTTAACAGAGTAAACATCAGGTTCTCTTTCAAGAAACTCCTTAAGGGATCTTTCCGCTAACATCATCACTGACAAAGTTTCTCTATCATCAATCAGCAAATCAAGTTTTTTATTCAAGATAGAAAGCAAACTTTTTATTTCCCTCAAATCAACTTCAACCGTCATATTTCTCAAATCTTAGATACTCCCCGCCATATTTAATTGTTATTGCCAAGCCATAACGTTTCCTCTAAAACCTTGCCAACATACTTCCTAGCCTGAACAACAACCTTAGCGATCGCCCTCTCCTCGTTGTAGGCGGGAATGCAAGCAACAACAAAAGGCTTCTTAACTGTCAACAGCTACGCCTCATTTATGAA
>JAGTRH010000102.1:4596-5330 GCA_018396795.1 Candidatus Bathyarchaeota archaeon | reverse complement strand
TTTGACTACTTTCATCCTCAATATTCTTGGACAATTCTATTTTTCATATACGCAGAGAAATAGTGGCGTTATTAATCATAAATCAACATTTTCATATTGATCAAGTAAATGATCTACTCATAGGGCATAGGGTACTTTCCATATTTTTCAGCCGTCTTATACATGATTAGGGCGTTTTCAGGCGGCACATATCTTGTCAACACATTTGTTGTGCTAAGTATATAGCCTCCTCCAGGGGCAATTTCTTTTATAAGCCTTTTAACTTCACTTACAATTTCTGCCTGACTTCCTAGTGTTAGTAAGTGGTCTAGGTCCAAATTCCCCATTAAGCATATTCTATCGCCCCACTCCATCTTCACAGACATTATATCTACGCCAGCGTTTGGCTGTAAACTATGCAATCCATCAAAGCCAGCATCCACGATATCCTTTATTAAAGGAGTTACGTTTCCATCACAATGGAATATGGCCGGTAATCCACGTTTGTGTATTAATGCAACTTCTTTCGCCAGATATGGAAAGACGAAATCCTTAAGATGCTTCAGCGAAATAAATGGCCCCTTATCATACGCTAGATCGTCACCTACTAGTATGACATGCGCCCCGGAATCAGCAAATAATTTAATAGCTTCTAACTCAAACTTATTGACTTCCTCAATAACCATCCTTAATAGATTAGGATAATGATATAGTGCCTTCACATAATTTGTTAATCCCATTAGAGGATATACACA
>JAGTRH010000102.1:668-4586 GCA_018396795.1 Candidatus Bathyarchaeota archaeon | reverse complement strand
TCTGTTTTCTTAGACCATTCTTCAACTCTACTAACATCATATAGCGATATATCAGGCATCCTGAAATCCCTAAATTCTTCGGGGCTTGTCAGAGCATGCTTTATATAGGCTCTAGTTTTTCCACTCTCAATCCACTCATTTCCAAAGTAATCCCTGAAAATCATATAGCCTCCAAGTGTGCTGCCTACAATCTCTATCTTTGGACCACCGTTAAGCCCAACATTGACTAAATCCATATTTAAAATCTCCCTAACCTTCACATGAGCCGTAAAATCATCACTTATTTGCTCACCTAGTAAGGCGCATACAAGCTCATCATGTATTTGTAGCTCGCCTTTAGGCAATTTATCTGGTTCCTCGATACTTAAGGCCTTGTAGACTCTATCGACTTTATCCAATTTAAACACCCTAAATACATTCTTTTAGAGGGATAAAATAATTTCTCGGCATCTCAACTAGCTCATCAAACTTAATTAAATTAAAGTCTTAAGTATCTTTTTTCACTAAATAATTTCATGAAAGCGTATAAAACCCCCTACGAGAGGATTCTCGCCGTATTTGAAGGTAAAGGAAGCGATAGGGTTCCATGGAATATTAGGCATGAATTTTGGTACTTTTATAATCTCGCCAAAGGAACATTACCTGCAAAATATAGAAATATGAGTTTACTTGATGTATGCTTAGAGTGGGGCGCGAGTTGGAGGTGCTATTCAGGATACTTTACTGATAGCTTTATTAAGATATCCTATGGTGGTGACGTTGAAGTTGAGACTACTAGTGACGATAAGATTACTGTAACAAAATTCAAAACGCCTAAAGGAGTATTGAAGCAAGTACACATGAGGGACGATCTTGGAATAACTTCAAGGATAATAGAATACCCAGTTAAAAGCTTAGAGAATCTTAAATCTCTAGAATATATTTTGGAGAATCTTACTGTTGAATTTGACCAGGAATCTTATAATAGAATGAATGAGAATCTTAAAGGACAGGGTTTAGTCTCATACTTCTTTCCGAGATCACCATATCAAAGGCTCATCCTAGAATATATGGGATTAGAGAGAACCATGAGTTTTCTGCTTAGATATAAGCGTGAAATTGAGGAGTTTATGAAAGCTATTAAAGCTTCAAACGACAGATTCTACAGGATTATGGCTGATACGCCAATTAAGATCTTCAATCTAGGCGAAAACATAGACGTTAGGATGACCCCTCCGAAAATATTTGAGAAGTACTGTTTGCCGTATTATCGAGAAAGAACCGATTATCTACATAGAATGGGCAAGTATGTTCATATACATGTCGATGGATACGCTAGGCCTCTACTGCCACTATTGAGGGAAACCGGTTTAGATGGAATTGAGGCGTTAACAGTTAAACCTGTAGGCGATATGACCCTCGAAGACATAAAGAATGTTTTAGGCGATGACATCGTAATATTAGATGGAATACCATATATTTACTTTATACCTGAGAGCATTAGACAAGATAAATTTGAGGAGTTTGTAAAAGAAATAATACTAATGTTCCGAGATAGATTGATACTTGGCATATCAGATGAATTACCTCCACCTGCGGAAGTATCAAGAGTAAAAATTGTCTCAACGATAATAGATGAAGTCTGTCGCCGCTGAAGTTAAAATACTACCCTGTTTTCCCGCACTAAATTAATATTTTTCAAGTACAATTTATTGTTATGTTAGAAGCAGGCGCATCTAGGGTTAGGATCACTCCGCCAATAGGAGTCCCTATGGATGGCTATGCATCAAGGGATAAACCATCACAAGGTATTCATGATCACCTATATGCTAGATGCTTAACTCTCTATGATGGAAAACATTGTCTAGCTTTAGTCTCAACAGATCTTCTTTATATAACGAGGGATATAACTGAGAAAGTTAGGGAAACAATATCAAGAGAGCTAGGATTCCCAAGAGAATATGTAGCTGTTGTGGCCGTTCATAATCATTCAGGACCATCGGTGGTAGGCTTTCATACAACGCTACAATACGGCTTCTTAAACGAGTATTTAGGTCTTTTACCTGGACTAATATCTTCTGGTCTAATTAAAGCATTTAATTCAAGACGTAGTGTTAAAGTTGGCTATGGAAAAGGGGAGGTTAAAGGCTGGACAATTAATAGGAGGAAAACTACTACTGGAAGAGTAGATGAGGAGTTAATTGCTGTTAGGTTTGAAAATGATAAAGGTCAACTGATATCCGCCTTAGTAAACTACACTTGTCACGCTGTTGTTTTAGGTGCAAATAATTTTATGATTTCTGGTGATTACCCAGGATACGTCTCTAGAACTGTTGAAAACACTGAGGGAGGTGTATGTTTATTCCTTAATGGTGCTTTTGGGGATATAAACCCGCTGACTTCGAAAACGATAATCGATAAAGTCTATGATAGAACCACGGGCCGCTTCGAAGACGCAGTACGTATGGGCAGGGCTATAGGAGGGGAGGCCCTAAAAATTCTAAACTCTACAGTATGCCGTGAAGAATTGCCAATGTCTTTAGCAAGTAGAAGAATTAAACTTAAACTTAAGTCGATTCCATCAGTTTCGGACGAGGATATAATAGCACTGGCAACAAAACTCAAGGCGGCAAGCGGCAGAGACGCAGAGGATATTAAGTTTAAACTACTATCAAGTAGATTTTATAATCTAATACGCACCCAGTTTCCATCCCATATTGCCGAAGTAGAAATTCAGGGATTTAGGATTGGAGACTTTTTAGCCATTCTATTACCTGGCGAAATATTTGTAGATCTAGGTTTAATGATAAAATCTTACTCCCAAGCGGATGTAACAATGGTTATTGGATGCGCTAATGAGTTATTAGGCTATGTGCCTACGGAGGACGCGTTTGACGAGGGTGGATATGAGGTAAACCTTCCAGTATGTATTGTCGAGCGGTACGCGGGTAAGTTACTTGTAGAAGCAGCCCAAGGGGTTATAGATGAACTTTTAAAGTAATTACTTACAAATCCTCGGCATAGATGCAGCAATGTAAGTGTCTTAAAGACAAAACTTTAAACGCCTCCGCATACGTCACTCCAATCTTCTTCCCCATAAGTCTAGAATACACTCTAAGAGGATTCTCTATCTCCTGGAATCTTTCTGGTGGAAACTGACTTTTATGGGCAGCTACGGCTCTAAATTTAACGTCAATGCAATCAGTTATATCTATGTAAACGTTAGGCTTTCTAGTCCAATAGAAGGCTATAAACGGTGTTAGATGCTGTTTAAGCCCGCTTCTAATGTCTCCAGGATTAGCATGCGGGAACATTGCGAAGAAGGCAGCTTCGGTAGCAATTAAACCAGTCGCTTTATGATCTGGGTGAACTTCGTATGCTAACAGTGGGTCAACAGTTAGTACAATGTGCGGTTGAAACTGCCTTATAATCGTTATAAGCCTATTTCTAGCTTCAAGGGAAGGCCTAAGCTCCGAATCCTTATAGTTCAACCATAAAAGTTTCTTTACGCCTAGAATATTAGCAGCCTCCTCCTGTTCAGATACTCTGATGGAAGCGAGCTTTTCAGGATAAGTTTCCGAATCCAGCGTTCCAATCGCCCCATCGGTCATCGTCACGTAAGCTATATCGCACCCACGCTTTGCAAGCTTAGCTACTAAACCCCCAGCAGCAATATCAGTATCATCTGGATGAGGTTGAACACAAAGAACCCTCCGAGCGACCTCAAAAGCTCTTCCCAAGCTAGATGACTCAGCTGTAACAATGGCACTAAAAGCTTCGTCATAAGTTAAATTGACTATATTTTCCTCACTAAAGTTCATTTTAATCCCTCACAATTAAGTGTTAATTTTAATTAAATATATTTGTTTTAACAAGAATATGTGTTATAAATTATAAATTATGAATATTAGGAGTTGTTTCAGTTTTTCAGCAGAATAA
>JAGTRH010000102.1:0-658 GCA_018396795.1 Candidatus Bathyarchaeota archaeon | reverse complement strand
GTTCAATTGACTGTATTTCTCTCACGAAAGTTGCTTTTTATCCCTCATACTTGAGTGTTAATTTAACAAGATATATTTGTTTTGACAAGGAATATGCGTTATGAATAAAAAAAGGTATTACGAGTTGTTTTAGTTTTCAGCAGAATAAGTCTATGGCAACTGAAAATAGAGTCGAAAAATAAGTTTGAAATAAGAGAACTTAATTCTCTTATTCTCTTTTTATAGCATATTAGTAGCGATGAAATCTTAAGATTTCTCGAGATATTCCGGTATCTTTTGCCCTTTAATTAGATCGTTAAGACTTTCCCTTTCTCTTATTAAAACGTATTGCCCGTTCTTAATTAGAACCTCAGCACATCTAGGCCTAGAGTTATATTGGGAACTCATTGAAAAACCATAGGCGCCAGCATTCAATATTGCTAGCAAATCGCCTTCATAGACCTCTGGAAGCATTCTATCTCTTGCCAGTATATCACCTGACTCACATAATGGTCCCACAATGTCAAACACATCTTTCTCATCATCATTAAGTCTATTCGCAACAATTATAGGATGATAGGAGCCATACATAGCTGGCCTAATCAGCGTGTTAAATCCAGCATCTACGCCAATAAACTTCTTGAAGGGCGTAGTTTTTAGTGTATTAACTCTAGTTAAT
>JAGTRH010000101.1 GCA_018396795.1 Candidatus Bathyarchaeota archaeon | reverse complement strand
ACATCAAGGAGATTATCGAGAAAATAGGAGCGCGAGCTAACATTGGGGGCTAATTCCAATGAACTTAAGTTCACGGCACCATACCTAAATGGTTAATTCGATTTCACTCGGTTCTTTACTATTTATACTCTAGTATCAGATTGATGAAATCTCCGCTGCGAAGATTTTTCTACAAGATATTAAGAAGTTGAGATCCTACTAGATGGCTTTTATTAAAAACAATTATTGATAATGCCAAAATTGAAGATGGAAGAAATAAAAGATAATTTTAAGCTGTCCTAGTGGAAATCAAAGAAGATGAGGATCTTAATACTTCTTGGAATAGTTTCTTTACTGCGGTTATCCTCGATTTCTGGGCTAAAACATCCTTAGTTATATAGTCTAAGGCCTTCTCTGGACACCATTCTACACACTTGGGGTTTCCATCGCATGTATCACATACGAAAACAACTTTTTTATCCGGGTGGAGCATAATGGCACCATAATCGCACGCCTCAATACACCACCCGCAGCCGTTGCATTTGTCTTCATCAACCAGGATTATGCCCGTCTCTTCAGATTGCTTCAGCGCGTCACGTGGGCATGCTGCAACGCATGGGGCGTCCTCACATAACCTGCATGCAAGGGACATGTTTACAACGGTATCTAATCTAACAACTCTTATACGCGACTTTAATGGGTTAAAAGCCTTCTCCTTCTCAAATGAGCATATGTATTCGCAGACGCTGCAGCCAACACACTTCTCCGGGTCGGCTGAAACGAACTTTCTTGCATGTATATGCGACATAACATTTCCTCCATCAACTTAATTTCAGTTTGTTAACGCTGTTATTAAAGCTTGCTTTTAACTATATGGGCTAAATCCTTTAGGCCTAGTTCATTAAGCTTCTCTAGCGTTGGGACGCCCTCCCTAGTCCAGCCTCTATTCGCGTAGTAGTCGTCGAGCATGAAGTCTAGCTCCTCTTGAGTTATGTAGCTTCCCTTGGAAACGGTTTCATCAGGTATAGGTGTTGTCATAACTTTGATTGGTAGATGATCATCTTTCCTCGTGAGGCCCTCTCTAATATTATATAATCTTGCCAAGTTGCTTATTCTCTCACCAGTCTGCTTTAACTCTTCAGCGGTCATCTCAGTTCCGGTTACAAGTGCATAGTATTTGGCTAGATCCTCAAATCCCTTATAATAAACTCCTCTAGAGAATTTACAGACAATCAGCGAGTCGATTATCGCGTAGAGATCCTCTATTTCAATTACAAGCTTAGACCTGCCTTTCTCAAACTTGAATCTATCAACCTTTCCAGCTATGTCTAACGAGTATGCTCCATGCCTATTGTGGTCAGCACCTCTAAATGATACCGCATAGCCAACAGCAGCTGTTTTTAACCCTCTTATGTCATATCCCGTCATTTCGAGACCCTTAATATGGTTCGCATATTTCTCAGCGCCTTTACCAATCATTTCAGCAGCCCTTTTAACACCCTCAGCCAGTATGTTACCTAATCCTTCACGCCTACCCATCATCTCAACAAGCTTAACCATCGCTTCGGCATTACCAAACCTTAAATCTAACCCTCCAGTATCCTCTCTACTTAATATACCATTTTCATAACAGTCCATTGCAAAGCCCACAATATTGCCAGCAGATATGGAGTCGACACCATAATAGTTGCATAAATCAATGGCCTTAATTATAGCGTCCATCCTATCTACACCACAATGGGGACCAAATGCCCAGAGAGGCTCATACTCAACCCTCGCCATGGTTCCTTTATAGGGGCCCTCAGGTACAACAGCAATATGCTCACAGCGCATAGCGCATGAAGAGCATCCAATAATTTTTGTTACAAAACGCATATTCAAGTATTCCCCGCTAACCTTCTCAGCCCCCTCAAAGACCGCGTTTGTAAAGTTTCTTGTTGGCAGACAGCCAAGCGAATTGTGAACTAAAACGTTTTGAGGCGTTCCAAGCGTCCTATACTTGACAGTAGCCGGCCCCTTCATTCTCTCATGAATAACTTTAACAAATTCTAGAAACTCGTCGGGTTTAGCAACTTGGACATCTTTCGTGCCTCTAACAGCTATAGCCTTTAAATTCTTTGAACCCATAACAGCTCCTAAACCGCATCTTCCAGCAGCCCTAGTCTTATCATTAATTATACAGGCAATGCGCGAGAGTTTTTCTCCAGCTAAGCCTATTGCTGCCACGCGAATATAGTAATCTCCAAGCTCCTCTCTTATAATGTCCTCTGTCTCCTGCGGTGATTTACCCCATAAATGTTTCGCGTCCATCATTTGAACACTATCATCATCTATCCAAACGTAGACTGGTTTCTCAGCTTTACCTTCGAATATAACTGCATCGTAGCCAGCCCTTTTAAGTTCGGCGCCGAAGAACCCATGAGATTTAGCTTCACCAACGCCGTTTGTTAATGGGGATTTAGCGACAAAAGCGTGCCCATTGCCGCCCGTTGGAGCAACTGTCCCACTAAATGGCCCTGTTGTGAGAATTAGTGGATTTTCCGGGCTAAGTGGGTCGATGCCGGGCTCAGAGTTGTCAATCAATAGGCGAATACCTAAACCTATGCCGCCAATATACTTCTTAGCCAAATCCTCCTTTAACGGTTCTGTTGCAGTCCTTCCAGTCGATAAATTCATTCTTAAAATTCTACCAGCATAGCCAAACAACAATATTCCTCCTATGGAGGATTTAAAAAATTAAGGTGAAACTTGTATTTATATTATTTCGCTTTTTATGTTATTTGATTCCCTCTCAAAATACCAGTTTCAGTCTTCACATCCGGCTTAGCATGCTTCTTGAGCCACCTCGCAACCTCCACCAGTACTGGGTGGCTTGAGACGTCCAAGACAGGTATCTCTAAGCCACCAACTTTAATTGAGGGCGAGTACTTCGGCATTAAAGCGAAACTAACAGAGCTCCAGAAAACTCTCCCTTTAAGATAATTCTCCATTAATTCATCAGAATCCGGTGCCAATGGGAAATAAATGAAAATTAAACCTTCAGCCCACTGTGCCATAACTGGCATGCCTGAGTGCAGCAGCCTAGCGAACATTTGATCCAACGCATCCCTGGAAAACTGGAAGTAATCAAGTATAACTATTTCTTTAGCTGGCCTATAAATGACCCTAACCCTACTTCTTCTACCCGAACTTTCTTCGCCGCCCATGAGATCACATACACCCTTCATGCTGATTTAAACGTTTTCTCCTCGAGGAGCTCACGGTCACTTTAGGCGAAAATATATTCCTCCTTTTTTCTTTTCAAGCATGCTTATAAATATATCTTCATAAATGATTTAATAAAATTCTCCTCATCCTTGAAATTGATTTTTTGTCTTCTACAGCCAAACATCTCCATGTTATAACCCTAACTGTAAATCAAATCTCAAAAATATCTCTTAACTCGGACTTCTCCATTTATTCTTGCTCCATTTTAGAGGAATTGTTTCCGAACTACTATAAAAAATACAAAAAATAAAATTAGAATAATTGTTTTTAACCCTAAAAACATCAGCCAGTTGACTGAAACCTAAAAATGAGGAAGTGAACGATTTATGTTTCAGGATTTAACATATGATGAGATTAAGGCTTCAACTCACGCTGAGGATCTTAAATTCCGTTTAGCAACAGTTGAGTTGCTCAGAACGGCTAAAAGATACTATACTTATAGGGAACTAGCCGCCAAAACCGATCTCCCTGTGACTGTTTTAAGTAGGTACGCTAAAGGGCATGTTCTCCCAAATAAGGATAGAGCACGCCAGCTCTGGAACGCCCTATCGAAGATTGTTGGATTAGAGAACGAGTTTAGAAGGAGGCTTAAGTTTAACGATGAAGGGTATTTTGACAATACACTCCTTATTGGGGATATAATCCTTCTTAGGCAGGCTGCAAATTATGCGATAGCAAGGTTTGCTGGAAAGAGGATAACAAAGGTTTTAACCGCAGCTGTTGACGGTGTTCCACTTGCAACCATGGTTGCTAACGCCCTAGGTGTCAACTTAGTTGTCGCAAAAACAAATAAGGAGGTTGGGGTTACCTCATTCCTAGAAGAAACATACGTTTTAAGTGATTCAGGCTATACTTTGACTCTTTACATTCCAAGAGAGTCCATTAAGAAGCGCGATAGCGTTTTAATAGTTGATGATATCGTGAAAAGCGGTGAAACCCAAAACGCTCTATTAAATCTCGTTTATAAAGCGAGGTCTGAAGTTGCGGGAATATTTGCAATGATCGCTGTTGGAGACTCCTGGATAAAAAAGATAAAGGCTCCATCAGATTGCCAAGTTGAGGTAATCCTCAGGTTAAACTAAATTTATTATCAAGCAAAAAAGAAGGGCCGCAAACATAAGAGAAGAGTAGTGATTATACTAAATAAAGTTTCAATTTTATCGAGTCTTTTCCCTCTTCTTCCATCTTAGGTTTCTGCTCCTACATTTCCTGCATTTTTCAGCTGTCGGAGCATTTCTAACTCCGCAATCTCTGCATATTTTCATGTAGAGCCTCTTTCTTTGCGCTATGCTCCTCTTTAACGGATCCACTATTGGCATCATTACCAACTCTTGAATTGTTAATCAACAAGGATGAGTGGATAAAAATATACTTTTTGGTTTTATAGTCTCCGCAAACCCCTATACCACTCGGCGAAAGCTCTCATGGCTTTCGCACGGTGCGAAAATCTATTCTTCTCTTCAGCATTCATTTCAGCAAAGGTTTTATTAAGCTGCTCATTGGGCTCAAATATTGGATCAAATCCAAAGCCTCCGCAACCTCTAGGCTCTCTGGAAATTCTTCCCTCAACTACACCTTGAAAACATTTTATCTGACCACTTGGGTCACAAAAGGCAACTACGGACTTAAAGTGGGCTTTACGGTTATCTACACCCTCCAGAAGCCTAAGTAATCCACTAACGCCTATTGTCTTATAGACATATGAGGAGTATGGCCCAGGAAAACCATTTAGCATCTCCACAAAGAGACCAGCATCCTCAACTATTACAGGCAGATTGGCTTCGTGAACGACATTTAGTGCGCTTATTTTCGCAATATTTTCTATGTCGCTATCCTGAATTTCCAGAGTTTTCACCTTAAGCATTGCCGCAGATATACCATACTCTGCCAGAACTCTTCTAGCTTCATTAAACTTATGTAGATTTCCAGTTGCGAAGAAAATTAATTTTCCATATGGAAAGCATGCATCCAGCGGCAATCTCAGTTCACCTTTCTGTTATATATCGACCCCTCTTTTCTATTTCTTTAATTCTATTTAAAACATCTCTCGTAGTCTCGCCGCCCATAACCTCTTCATACCCCTCTATTATGGCGCTGAAGCATTCATCAGAATATTTGTAATGCGTGCTTTTTTT
>JAGTRH010000100.1 GCA_018396795.1 Candidatus Bathyarchaeota archaeon | reverse complement strand
GCTCTCTTCCTAAGCATACTTGTGTTAAGAGATGAGAGGATGGGGAAGTCAGGACTAGTCGACGTATCAATAATTAGAAACGAGAGCAGGATACCGGATGAGCTTGAGAAAGACCCTGTTATCATGGAAATTCTGGAGGGAATCGGAAAATGAAAATATATAGTGTGAAAATGAGAGTTGAGTCTCCGTTAATCTGTACCGAGGAACAGATCGGAAATGTTTTGAGACACTCAGGAGCATGTTTAAAGGGGCACACGTTAAGAGGAGGATTCCTAGGGCCTGCCTATCATGAATACCCCGATGAAGTCATTGAGGAATCTAGGAACCCGCAACTAATGTTTCATCCCGCTTATCCAGTGTTCGAAGGGTTAAATGCTGAGCCGGCACACGCCTTCACATATTCTTGCAAGATATGTGGTGCTACGGAAGAGAAGGATCCTTACGAAGCGTTAAGCGAACTAGGAGAGGATAGGATACCGGAAGTCATGGTTTGCCGAAATGACCATATCTTCTCGATAAAAACATTGGCTGGATCCTTAGTTGTGCGGAAGAATGGTCGTTTTGAAAAGAAGGATTCTGAGTTTACAAGTGTGAAATCTATCGGGATAAACAGATTCTTAAAGGGAGCAGAGCATAAAATGCTATATGAATATATTGCTTTATCTCCCGGTTCAGAATTCAGAAGTATCATTGTTGACTTAGGCAACAGAATGGAGAAGCTTAAGCTGGTTGAGAAAAATGAAATACGGATTGGAAGAGGAGTTACAAGGGGTTTTGGTAGGGTTAGCATAAAAATTAGCTTAGAGAAAGATGCATTGGATGAAGAGTCCGAAAGAATTGCAAGGGTTCTCCAGAAAAGGAACGGAATAATTATTCTAAGAGCCCTCTCAACGGTCTGTAGGTTGAAAAAGGTCTCTAAAGGAATCTCTACCGAGCCATTTCCAAATATAACTGATGAATGGTTGAAACCCGTAGAATTCTCGATTTTGAACGGGAATGCTGCAATAACTAGTCTTGAAGGATTCTCAGGATTCAGTAATGTTAGCAAGCTGCCAGTTCCTCGTTTAGTTGGGGCGGGAGCCGGCTCACTATTCTTCTATAAGACCAATGGGAATTGTTTAAGTGAAGCCTCAAGAAATCTGGCTGAAAATAGGTTTACGGGCTTTGGTCCTTTTTCCTGCTCAGGCTTAAACATAATGGAGGTGTATGACGTTGAATAAGCCGGTACATTTGGAAAGAGTTTCTGAAAGATTCATCATAGAACTTTCTTTGAAACTCCACCAAAATTCCCCACTTCACATTGGTGCTGGAAGCGAAGGGACAAACAAAATGCTTCTGAAATTCCAAGTAAATGGAAAAGATCTTCCAATCATCCCTGCAGAATCATTAAAAGGTGTGTTGAGATCATTAGCCTTCTCCCTCTCAAAACAGATTATACCGGATAATTTAGCGTTAAAATATCATCTTAAGGATAGACACGTAAAAAGGATGGGGCTCGAGGAAGACGAGCAACGGAAGATTGTAAACCTGTATTTAGAAAAAGCCAAAGAGTATTTAGAAAGCATTATGCCGCAGGATGTTGTCGAAGAAATGATTATTGAAGATAAGCTTCAACTTCTTGAGTATTATCTCGCCCTTAACTGCCCTATATGCAAGTTGTTTGGAGCTCAAGGCATGGCTGGTAAGCTAACATTCACGGATGTAATTCCGAACGTTTCTCCAAAGCTTCTTGCGTATACTGCAACTTCAATAAATAGGAAGAGTAGAATTGTTGAGGAAGGAAGACTACTCAGCCTTACTGCTGTAAAACCAGATGATGAACTTAGATATAAGATTAGAATCATTGCAGATAATGTTCTTAAGGGCTCGGAGGAAGCAAGGTTGCTTTCCTTACTTCTGCAATGGGTGTTAAAGTTTGGTCTGCAAGTTGGAGGTTTAAAGAGTTATGGGTATGGAAAGCTCATCATCGATAATCAATCAATAGTAAAATTACTTAAATTTAAGGAGGAGGCTCATGACAAGGAATTTTTACTCAACAACGTGAGAGCACTTCTGTTGAAAGAGGGCTATTTCCAGACAATGAAGATAGACGATTTTGCAAAGTGGCTTGAATAAATGTTCTATGCTACGCTTTCTGAGAAATTAGCATTTGTTTCCATCCTTCTAAAGGCTTCGGAAAAAATAAGATTAGAACAAGACCGTTTCGATATAGTAGATATGGAGGAACTTGTTTTTCCATATACTTTTCTGATGTCTTCCGATTTTGTCGAAAATAAGTCTGACCCCTTAAACTTTCTTTTGGTCTTTAATACTTTAGTCGATCCAGCATATCTAGATAAAAAGTTTGAGAGAACGTCAATTGAATCTTCCCTTCGCGTTGACAATATTGAAGTTTCAAAAATCGAAATGAATCTGTCAAAAGAAATCGTCAATACACTTAACAGTAATTTTATGCTAAGAAATATGCTAGAACATATTACAAGTGATTTCAAGATAAGAAATGCAATTTGCGATTCTGTAATTAGATCGATAGAGGCATTTTCGCACTATGTGGTGATACGTAATCTCGGTTTACCTATTTCAAAGTTGGACAGATCCAGATGCGTTGAATGTGAAGCTCCACGAATTATGTTATATAATTTGCTTGAATCATCCAAGGATATTCCGCAATTTATAGCGCTATTACAAACCGAAGGGGAGAAAAAGATCCTTCAGAAAAATGAATACCATTTTTTGAAAGATAATGAGGTTATACGGACATTCTTAATATACGCTAATGCATTGCCAGGAGAGGAGTTAGCCAGAGCCTTAATAAGCAAGTTTAAATACAGCGATCCACGACTATTTGAAGAAATAGGCGTTTGGTTTCCTGAGAGGATTTATAACTGTAGCAGATGCAAGAAGGCAATTCCAAGTTTCGAAAAACGTCATATAGATAATTGCAAAGGTGGCGAAGTAGGTCCACATCACCTTCCGACGAAAATGGATGAGCTATCCGGAATAGTTATTCATAAAAACCTTTCTCAAGCCTTCCCCTACATTTCTGAATATCTTGTAGTACATTCTCTGAGACGTTTGCTTTTTACGGACAAACTCTTTGGATTTTTGGCACACTCAGTATTATTTGATGATGAAGAAATAGATATTATTGCCCTAGTTTTATTTAAGAACTATGTGAAGATATTTCCAATCGAAGTACAGATTTCAACGAGCATCGATATGAAGAAGACCTATGAAAAATTCCAAAAACTTGAAGAAAAATTTCTGAAAAACATAAAATATCCCGAAGGACATATTAAAATCCATAATATTTTTATAACGTTTGAAGTGCCTAAAGAAAAATGTGGGAAAAACTTTTTGATTCGTCATTTTTCTGAACTCGATGAATCAATAAGAAATCTTATTTACTACTCCGTTTAATATCAAAATTCTTAGCATATAGCACATAATCTTTAAAATTATGCTGAAAGCTGTAGAAAATAATCAGCGGCTAATCTTCTGGGTTAAGTAACCATTTATCTATTGTCTCTAATTGTTCCTGCATGTATCTGAGCTCTATTTCCTCTTTGTATTTCCTTACTTCAACCATTGTTCTCTCTAAACCAGAGTGGGCGAAGAAGTTTCTTTTCGAATCCGATATACTTGGAGGCCCTTGCCTTCCTTCCTCCGGATACAGGTTTTTCAGACAGATCCATTCTTCGGGAATCATGTCCTTCTTACCATATATTTCACTTAGATCCCTCTCCAAGAACCTCTTATTAAGCAGTAGGTCTAGCTTAGTGTAGATTTGAATGATTTTTTCCTTCAACCCGGTAATGCTAGCTCTATCTCTTTTCTTCAGTTCTCCCATCTCGTTGGACATCCATTTGAATAAGGCGAGCGAATAGAACAGGTTGAACAGATCTTTCCACTTTAAGCTGGTGGCCACGACCCTGTTTGCGTTGAATACTGGTTTTGTTACCTCCAGTAGGAAATCGACCAGCTCCCTCTCAAGAATCTCAGCATCTTGACTAAAATCTATCACGCTGGTGTAGAGAGCTAAGGGCACATTGTACCTTATTGAATTAAAAGCTTTCACAAGGTTTTCCAATAGATTTTTAAGCCTTCTTCTTTCATCCTCAGTTTCACGATAAATCCTTTTTTTAGTCTCGACGCCGCATTCGACATAGTATTCTAATTTAGATAGAGTGTCGAAGTTTTGGGTTTTAATTGGGAGCGTGAAAAACGCCTTTACGTCATACTCGTTAACAAATATCTTTCGAGACGACTCACCGTCGGGCCCGATTACTGGTTCAGAGATTGCGTAGGCAGCATCGACTTTTTTCCCAGTTAACCCATTTCTCAATTTATCGTAAACAATAATGGCTCTCAATGCTTCTAGCATTGATGCAATGTAGATGTTATGACCAGTAGATATGTCGGCAATCAGCTTTACTCTTCCATCACACTTTTTAATCCTCTCCAGCATATCAAGGAACAACCATATAGAAACATTGCCAGGAGTGTTTCTGAAGCTTACCTCTTCCCCGTCTATTCGATAGTTTCCTATAGCGTTGATTATTAAGATATCGAAATCCCTGTAAACGCTAATGTTACTTATTTCATCATGAAACTTTTTCTCCAGTAAAACCGGGTTTGTCAAATACTCTGGTATGTTCTGTCCACTGTAAAGGCTATTTGGACATACATATATTATCTTGGGATTATGGCTATTCTTCGCATGAAAAGAGTACAGTGCTTCAGATGAGAGTTTTACATCTTTTTCAGTAAAGCCATTTATCTCATAGGAGACATTGGAATATCCACTCAGCTTGCCGAGAACCTGATATATTAAGATGTCCATAACAAGAGTATTACATAGCACGACTATAAAAAGATAAGCCCCGTTTACTATGATTTTTAGTCCTTTTACCCTTTAAACATACATTTCCCAAGTTAAAAGGTTAATTACCGGATGTCCTTTATAAAATACGGGTGGTATGGTTGAAGCTTTCCGTGATAGCCCCGATAGGGACTGCTCCCCCAGTGGTGACGGAGTTCATCCAGTATGTTGAGGATGGTCTTGGCGAGCGAGTAAGCGACCTTACCGTGATCTACACGAGCGACCCCTTCGTAGTCAGCTGCACAGACCTTGCTGAGCAGGCTGTTTTAGACAGGTATCCGCATATACATTTCCACAGGTATCAACTCGGCTTCGAAGATATTGATTCCCAGGAGAGGCTGAGCGAGTTCATGCTTAACGCGGCGACGCTGCTGAGAGACCAAGTTGAAAAGTTTAAGGCTGACAAGGTTTACGTGAACTCAGCCGGCGGCAGGAAGGACGCGCTAATAGCCCTCTCAACACTATGCCAGTTCCTACCGGTTTCCGGGATATTCCACATCGTGATGCCGGACGTGAAGTCTTTCAACATAGAGCTAGAAAGGGCAAAACACGATATTGAAATGTTCGGAGCGACGGAGGATAAGAAGACGTATTACTTAAGCAAGAAAAGCCTGTTCGAGCCCCTAATGTACCCCCACCCCAGTAAATACTCGGTGATTAAGATACCGGTTATTCCCTTCCCACCCAGCGTTCTGCAAAAACTAGTCAAAATCCTGAGCA
>JAGTRH010000099.1 GCA_018396795.1 Candidatus Bathyarchaeota archaeon | reverse complement strand
GGGAATTGGAAGTTCGTTTTCAGGAGGATAAAGCATCTGGGGCTTATGTACTCGGCCGAGGCGAGACCTGAGGGCTTCTATGTGGTTGTAGATGGGCCCCTTTCCCTCTTCAAGCTAACGGAGAGGTATGGAACCTCCATAGCCAAGCTTTTACCATCCATCGTAGAGGCTGGAGGCTGGAGGCTAAGGGCCAACGTCGTGGGAGGAAGGGAAGGTAGGAGGAGGCTCCTTCAGCTGGAACTTAGGGAGGAAGAAGTCGGAAGCCTTATGGAGGATCTCCCGGAGGGGCGGGAAGCCATGGGCTGGCAAGCCTTCGACAGTTTCGTAGAGGAGGACTTCGCCAGAAGCTTCGAATCGGCGGGATTGGGATGGAAGCTCATAAGGGAACCGGAGCCCCTCATAGCGGGAAGCCATGTCATGATACCGGACTTCAGCTTCGAGAAGGATGGCATGAAGGTTTACATGGAGGTCGTAGGCTTCTGGACGCCCGAGTACTTGGATCGGAAGCTATCGAAGCTGAGGCAAATTCCGAAGGTTGATATGATCGTTGCAGTCGATCGGAGGCTCGGATGCTCTAAGCTCGAATCTAAGCCCTTGAGGGCTAAGGTCCTCTTCTATGAAGAAAGGATTCCCCTGAAGCCCATCATAGAGCATCTGCGAAGCCTTGAGGAAAGGGTCGTCTCGGAACAGGTTGAGGGTCTAGAAGCTAGAATCGAGATGGAGATCGAAAGGAGCCCTAGTTCCTTCGTGGAACTTGATGGGCTTGCGAGGAGGCTGGGGGTTTCGGAGGATGCCATAAGGAAAAGCCTTCAGAGGCGAATGCCCAAGGGCTATAGGCTCATAGGAAATGAGCTTGTAAAGGATGAGAAGCTTAGGGAAATGGCCCTTAGGCTTGAAGGGCTTAAGGAATTGAGGCTAAAGGAAGCCATCCACCTCATCGAAGAGGGAGGCTTTAAGAACCCCTACGATGTCCTAGAAGCCCTTGGATATGGGATCCGATGGCAGGGACTGGATGTAGAGAAGGCCATAATATTCAAAAGGGACAAAGGACTCGAGGATGGAAAGTAGAGGTTGGTGAATCCACGGTTTTAAAGGATCGATATATTAAGCGAAGGTTGTCCTCCCAACTATCTTACCTAATTTAAAGCATATTTTCGATGCCCTCATCTCTTGTTAATATGGCAAACTCCATAGAGATTGATGGACAATGGATATAGCTGAGCCGAGAGCTATTACCACGCCATCTCCTAGAATAATTCCCACTACCACAAGGGGAGCTATTTCCCTCCATCTCTCCTTTCCTAGCCAGCGGGCTAAAAATTGTCCAAATAGGCCACCTACGAATTGCATTAAGACACTAGATGGTAGGGAGTTAATGCCTGCAATCATGGCGATTAGAAACCAAGGGGCATGGAACAAAAGATCGCTGATCGTCACTATCGCTATACCCAAGAAAAAGAAGGCTAAGATTACGTCTGTTTTGAATATTATCCCTGTCCAGAGCCATTTTGTCCATCTTGCTGATTCGAGGGCCATTATGGGCCAACCTGTTATCGTAAACCTATAAATGTATGATGGAATCGGGGCAGTCCTCCAGAAGGCTGATACATAAAGAAAGCCGAAGCCTAGACCAACGCTAGCAGCTATGATGAAGCCCTTAACGTACTCTGTGATGCTCACTCCGCATATGGAAGCCATCTTCAGACTTGATGCATGGCCCGTACCTCCTTGACTTAACATCAAAAAGTCTTTGCCAAACCATGCTGTTGGGTTGGTATATCCACTATAATAAATCATAGATTCCTTTGCATAGGGTACGAATAGGCCTCCAAAAGTTACACCAGATGAATGGGCACCGACCATTGTAGCAAAGAAGGACCATCCTATGACAAAAAGAAGAGATAAAGCGATGGGAAATTCTGGGATGAGAAAGTGGAAAATAAGGACTCCAGTCAGGCTCTATCCTAGGAAAAGCAAGATAAGGATTGTGCCAAGTCCTATTTTTCGACGGTTAAGTTCTCTAATATCCTCTGCAGAAGAACGTGGACGGAATATTAGGGCGATCCGTTTGGGGTGAAGGATTATAGGAATGAAGGCTGCGGCCAACGATAAACCTATCGTTACGCTAGTCCACCAATAGAGGTGGGATCTCGCAAAATTCCAACCTAATCCGTACTTGGGAGCCCAATCAGGCCATATCCCTGTGCTGACCAGAAGAGCATTACCTACGCTATAAGCAAGTAGACTCGTGATTGCCATTGTTGCGAGAATTTTAAGAGGAACGACGAATCCCGTGGCTAAATTTATCCAAGAGAAGTCTACTCCAAAGGAGGCCCCAGGGTATCTTCCCTCGATGAGGTACGTGAAATCTGTAATTCCCCTAGGAAAAAGTTGTAAAACCGGAATTCCAGTAAGACCTGGTATCAACCATGAAAAGAGACCATATACAATGCCAATGGCTGCACCAGCCATAAGTGCATGTCTTCCTTTAGGTTCAACGCCTGCAAGAACGAGGATGCCCCTTGCATACGAGGATGCTGCTGGAAAAGGTAGCTTTTCGACAACAGCGTATCTCTGATAAGCAAAAAGGCCAAGAGCTAAGTCAGCTATGTACGTGAGGGCGGTTACAGCAACTGTAAGGATGGTAGGGAGAAACATGGGAGCTGATAGAAGGGTGCGCTCACTATACGCCAATAGCCCTTCTACTCCTCTCGGTGCCCACCAAGATGGGATGAAAGAAGCTAAGCCAAGAGCCTCAATGATAATGCTGTTGGCTATGTATAGCCTAAAAATAGGTAAGATGAAGAGTATAGCTGTACTTACCGTAATAGGGTAAAAAGCATAAATTATAAAAGTCTCCCCTACACTAAGTTCCTTCCCAAAGCTCCTTGCAAGCCAACCCCAAAGAAGGACGATGAGCCATAGAATTTGACCCCCTAAAGAAGTGAAAACAGCTAACGAATAGCCTAGTCCAAGGCCGCCTCCCCAGTTTATAAGACTTAGGGTGATTAAACCCTCCGATCCTACAAGAGTTAAATAGATAATGAGTGGTTGAACAACAGCAGCAGCGAAAAGAAGGGCGGAGAAAGAACGCCAGGTAACCGCATTCTCCTTTTCTTTCCCAATTACAGTTTGATTTAATTCAGCCAAGGTAAATCCCCCCTTAATTAACCTTTATAGAATTCTTTGAAGAATGTATCGACTTTATCAATGTATTGTTTCCTATATTCCGGTTTAAGGGCCCTCCAAAGTAGGAGTTGTTTTCTTACAGCATCGATGAACTTATAGTTAGCCAGGATCCATTGCTCCCTATGACCTGAGATTCTTTCAATGTTTAAGGCAAAACGCATTCTTTGAGCAGATCCTATGGCAGAAATCTCTACTGCTTGGGAAAGATTTAAATCGAAGGGTGCAAGCCTTACTCTAAATTTTAATGTCAAGAAGTCTTTCTCAGCGGTGTAGGCTATAGAAGTTGCGTCTACGGCGAAGGCACCATAAGTTGCTGTAGAGGCGCCTGCATATTCGCCTAGGTATATTAGAGCACCTCCCGCCTCTTTGGCATCTAGAACGAATGGTAAAGGAATAGCCCACCTATCACCATGAGGCAATGTTTCCACCTCCCACTTTCGCTTTAAAGAGGGGGTAACAAGACTGGATGCCTTAATGGCCGGGAAGAGGGTTGATAAAACGGCGGTCACTGTCGTAATACTTATAGCTACTATAACGAAAGTCGAGGCATAGTTCACAGAAAGACCAGTAGGACTAAGATTCATGAATCCAAGAGAGGCAATTATACCCATACTTATAATATAACCACTTAGAGAGCTTACAATGCCGAAGAGGATGGATTCCGATAGAAACATAATTGTAATTCCTTTTGGACTTATCCCAAGAGAGCTGAAAATATGAATTTCCTTTATTCTTTCATAAACCGAGGCTAACATAACATTAAGAACTGTTAATGCTGAGATGATAAAAGGTAAAGTGAGAAATTGAATTCCCACAACTCCGTATAAAGTCATTGGGTTATAGAATGTGATTTTTTCATTATATCCAGCGAATATTCCAATTCTTTGCATTTGAAGGGCAAGCTTTAAAGCGGATGGTAGAACTTTGGTTGAATTTTCAAACTTAATAGCTATGGTAAATGGATAATAGTTAAATTGGCGAATCAAAAGAGAATATGGAACTATTAATAACTTTTCTACTGGTAAAGGATGAGGATATCCTCCTTCCCATGTAATTGGAGCTAAATAAGATTGATCTAGATCTACAATATATTTCCAATTTTCTACATCATAGATTCCAATTATTGAAAGATCTAAGCCTAGCCAGTTTATTTTATCGCCAATTTTTACATTTAAAAGTTTCTGTAGCACATTGCTAATAACAACAGCTTTTTCATCCGTTGGCAAAAACCATCGACCCTCTCTAAGAGCTTGGTTAATCCCAATAAACTCATCTTCCTGAGGCGTTAAGCCTAAAACTCCATCCACGAAGATATCGACATCTTCTCTAAGCCTGAATCCCATAGATTGCACAACCCAAGTACGTTCTGCGGTTTTTGACTCTCCCTTATGAAGGGCTTCGAGGATCCTCGCCATATCTTCAGAAAGGGGGTTCCACTCTGCCTCACGGACTAGGATTCCTGGGTAAGGAGTTTTACCAGAACTCTGAGTAGATATGACTGTTGTGAAGAAAGAGGCGGAAGTTAAAACTATGAGACTTGTTGTTAAAATTGTTAGAGATATGAGGGTAAGACCTGTTCTTAACTTGTGTTTCCTCATATTTTCAATACCTGTTGAGAAGGCAAGGGCTGTAGTAGCAGTTCTGGCAGATTCTACATAGTGCAGGCCTAGAGCTTTCACTTGTTGAACTTTTGTGGCTTCCGAGGCCCCGCTTACAAGTAGGAGTAGGGCTACAAAGCTTAGAACAGTAACTCCAGCAGCGATCATTGTCATAAAAGCGTTAAAGGCAACATGAAAGCCGGGATGAAAGAAGTAAAGAAGTGAGATGAAACCTAGAAGTAACAGTATGAAACCTAGAGCTCGCCGAAGACCGGAAATGAAGGGTATGACTAGCTTCTGAAGAAGAAGACTGAAAGGGATCATAAGAAGAAAGAAGAAGACGACTGTTATTATAACATCTATAACTAGGGACATTGTAGCCCTATAAGCCTCAATGCTATAAGCCCAGGCCGATATTGAGGCCGCTATTGCGACGTCCCATTCTTTCGCTTTAAAGGCATCTTCGGCAACTTTTAATTGCTCTTTAGCCCTTGGATAGAACATTTCTATTTGATCACTCGTAACCTTGAAAGATGCCATAAGATCTGCTCTACTTCCTGTGAGATAGACGAGCTGCTGAGCTATTACGTAAGGTGTGTTTAATAGAATCAAGGTTTCGCCCAAAGGAACGGTATAGCCAAAACCTTCAGGATTTTCTTTCGTAATGTTGGCTAGGACTGCTAGTGGAGTTGCAGTAGCTCCAAGGTTGATAATGAACTCCGAAGGATTTTCCGCAGGTATGAATACCATAGCTTCGGATCCTTTAACATCCTCAGCATGCCTAAGGTTCCAGCTATGAGCATGAAAATTATAATTGAGTA
>JAGTRH010000010.1 GCA_018396795.1 Candidatus Bathyarchaeota archaeon | reverse complement strand
AACTTAGTTAAGCTAAGCCCAAATATGGCATGGTATAAGGGTCCAACACTCTATGAAGCCTTAGATTTATTTGAAATACCGCCTAAACCCGTTGAAAAGCCGCTTAGACTGCCAATTCAAGACGTTTACTCAATAACTGGTGTTGGAACAGTGCCGGTTGGGCGCGTCGAGACTGGCGTACTGAAGGAAGGCGATAAAATTGTATTCATGCCATCAGGCAAAGTAGGCGAAGTTAAATCAATCGAAACCCACCACGTTAGAATACCGAGAGCCGAACCTGGAGACAACATTGGATTTAACGTTAGAGGCGTAGCAAAGACTGATATAAGGAGAGGTGACGTTGCTGGGCCTCCGGAGAATCCGCCAACCGTGGCTAGGGAGTTCATTGGACAAATAATCGTCATTTATCACCCAACAGCGATAGCTGCAGGATACACACCTGTTCTTCACATTCACACAGCGCAAGTTGCATGCAGATTTGCTGAGCTCATAAGAAAGATTGATCCAAGAACCGGTCAGACCGTCGAGGAGAAACCAGCGTTCCTCAAGACTGGTGACGCTGCCCTTGTTAGATTCGAACCGCTGAGACCTGTATGCTTAGAAGTCTATACTGAATTTCCAGCGTTGGGAAGATTCGCCATCCGCGATATGGGAACAACTATAGCCGCTGGCGTAGTGAAAGAAATAACTAAGAAAGCATAACCCTCGCAAAGTTTATGGAAGATCTAAAACTCTTCCGATCCCCTATTTTTTAACTATTTGAAACAGAAAAACTTTTTCTCTAAGAGGAGCCTTAAGATGCATATGAGTGAAGAAAAAGTCGAAATAATGTATTTTTACTCGGACATTTATGAAAGCAAGAGAAATCTATTGCCTATAGTACGAAAGATTCAAGGAAGAAGAAAGGATATACGCGTCCGCCTAGTTAACGTTGAAGATCCAGAAAATACAGAGCTAGCCGAAGTCTACAACGTTAGTAGAGTCCCCCTAGTTATATTTTTGACACCTAAAGGTGAGATAGCTTCTAGAAAGAGCATACCCCTATCGGATGAGAACACCATAAATGATATTGCAAACCAGATTATTAAGGGCGAATTACCTAAGCCCTATGTTAATGAACTTAGGAGAAAGATTTTGGAGTCATTCAAATCAGTCTCTAGGCGGAATGAACTGACGCAGTTAATGGTCGAGCAGATAGAAAGCGACATTCTTGAAGCCGATTCAGAGGCGGAAATTTATGATGCTATAAGCCTGCATATAAGTGCAATAAATCATACAATCAGCGACTTGGAAGAATACAAGAAGGTTTTACAGAAATATATGAGAAAACAGCAGAGCTTCATCGTTTAAATAATAAATTGCGAAAAACAAGATCATCCAATATAGGATATTTTCTCTTCCTCTACCCTCCGAACTTCTCTTTCGGCAACCCTGCGTTGCTCCTCTATTCTCCTCATCTCCTCCTCTATCTGCGCGATCCTAAAAATCTCCTTGTCTAAATCAGTTAAGTCAAGCTTTAGATTTAGCATCTTCATGAGGATTGTTAAAACACTCTTTGCAGCCTTAGGATCCGGTATGTAGCCCGGTGTCTCACCCAGTAAGCATATTCCATTTATGCCCTTAAATTTAGCAAGGCCCAATATAAGTCCAGCTGCTCCAACAATCGGACTCCCAGATGGACTGCTCAGCGACCCAGCTTCTAGAGCTTTTCTAAGAATTTCCGGGTTTGTGGCTGAAGCAAACACTTGCGGCGTGCTTACAACATCTCTTCTGTATCCACCAACCGTTATAATAGTTTTAACATTCTTTTTCTTTGCGAACTCGAGTATTGCATCCGCTACATCATACTGTCCTTCAACAGTTTGAGCTTGGGTGTCGCCAGTTAAGAGTATTAAGTCATTCTCACCTTGCTCATTTATCCAGTAATAGAATTCATTTTTTAATAGGCTTATGCTACCTTCATCGCTTACAAGAACGTAATAGGCGAAGTGCGGTGAATATAGCTCAGCGAACTTTTTAGCCTTTAACTGCTTTATCAAGTATTTAACAGTTATTTTACCAACCATTCCAAGGCCTGGAAGGCCCTCAATAAGAACCGGACTCTTTAATTCAACTTCCTCTTTCTCTACTATTACTGTTTTCCTCATCTATTACTCCTCTTAATTCACTCTTATACGCTGCATACTTGTCGTCTGGTGAAAATTTCGCCGGATGTGGAACACGTACTTCTCCATTGCAGTAGGGGCATGAATCCCTCCTAAGCGTATACCTCCCGCATTTTACGCATTTTCTTAATAGTCCAACCATAACCTTCTATCAACTCTCAAATGAACCTTGCCCACCAAGCTTTGTTATAGTACCTATAGCCACATCCGCCACTCTCTTTAAAATAGCATTTGCCTCCTTATAGTCTTTAGCTGTAACTTCCACCTGATATTTAGGTGGTGCAACAACATATATGTTAACGCTTGATCCTTTTGCAATCCCGCTATCCTTAGCTTTTTGCAACGCCTCCTTTATTTTTAAAACACCATCGGGCTTTGTGCAAGTTAAACTTAATATCCCCTTAACTTTAACGGCTGAAACCCTAATTTTCTCTTTTGCGATCTCAGTTAAGGTCTCAGCTAATTCTCTTGATAAACCAGCCTTTATTAGGGCTTCGGCACCCTCTCTTGCAGCCGTTTCCAAACCTCCATAAATATCGCCAAAAGACTTCTCAAGAGGCTCAGCGATCTTGTTATATAACTCCTCTAAAGTTATCCCAAGTTTCTGAGATGCGCTCCTAAGTAGACTATCAGCTTTCCTACCTCTTTTCCAGAGCATAATTTTCTCTCGTTTTTCGCGTTGAGTAACTCTTCTAAGCGATAAATCTATTTGATTTCTGTTCGGGTCAACTCTCAAGACTTTTAAGACGACTTTCTCGCCCTCACGAATGTGATCGCGTATATTTCTTATCCAACCGGATGAGATTTCGGAAATGTGAAGAAAACCGTCCTTTCCGTACTCGTCTAGTCTCACATATGCTCCATAATCAGTTATCTCATTGATCGTTGAAATTACGAGTTCGCCAACTTCAGGCCATTCGTCACCTTTAGGTATGGGCATACTTCACCTCAACACCTATTACTCAAATTTAGCTACAATCTCGCCCCTAATATTTGCTTTCCCACCAGTCGGCTCGGCAAGAACTGCCCCACAAATATTACAGCGAACAATAGATGCCGCATGACTGAAAGTTGCCTGTTCATTGCCGCAGTCAGGACACTTGACTTGGATAAAATGACTTCTTGGTCTAGGTATAATTTTCTCCCAAATCTTCATCTTTGAGCGCCCCCGCAGAATCTACTTTACTGTAACCTTCTTTAGACGTATACCCTCCTTATGGAGGATATAACCACAATCTTTGCATTTAAGTTTAAATGTTTGCTTCTTTGTTGTTTTAGCCTTGCGTCTAAGCATTGGATACTTCTGTCCACCATAGCCCCTCCTTTCTCTTTCATGCGCACGTTCGCCCTTAGCGAGAGCTCTACGCCTGCCATCTTTATATATTGAAACGGTATGCGCTGTATGTTTATTACATTTTGGGCAGTATGTTCTTATTTCCTTAGGTATGTTCATTGATGATACGCCACACAGTAATCATTCAACTTGTATAAGAGCCTATGAGAGCATATTTAAATTTTTTGAAGGCTCCTGTAAGACTGAAAACCACGGTCGGGCCAAGTCCCCCTTCCTTATAATAGGGATATGCTCCCTCCCTCTTCCTAGGCGCTATTCTAGAGCCAATATAACCAGCTATTACCGCTGTCACTGGCGAAATCGAGTACATTAAGACATCAATGAACGTTGGTACATAATCTCCATAATACTGCTGGTAGTATGATACCAATGATTGATTATACGCGTAAAGCGTTCCAAGGAACATCCCGGTGATTATCGCATCAGTGAAAAGATAAATTGTCGCAGCAATTATAATCGCATCTCTAAGTCTCTTAGTTTTAGAGAGATATATTATAATTAATGCCGAGACAAACGACGGTACAAAATATAATTCTACTGGACCAGCAATAGTTAATATCGCTATCGATAGAAATGTGCCTAACATACCGAGCCTAAGAAGGCTTGCTACCGAATCTGAGGGAACAGCATACTCCTCAGCTTTCCTAACGGGAGCTCCACAGTTTGGGCAGAAAACTGCACCCTCTGGTAATCTAAAGCCGCATTTATTGCATGTAGCCATTTTCATATCACCTGCATACTCTCTAAAGAACTATTGCCCCTATAAAAGCTTCTTCGCATGTCTAATGCTGCATTCATCGATGTATTTATATTAATCTAATCCGATTCCTCTACTGTTGATGAATATGGCTAAGAGTATTGGATTACCGCGTCAACCAGAAGTAAATATTGGCACGATAGGACATGTAGACCACGGGAAGACAACTCTTGTTGAAGCCCTCACCGGGGTTTGGGCTGCGAGACATAGTGAGGAATTAAAGAGGGGCATCACTATAAAACTTGGATATGCTGATGCACCAATCTATAAATGTCCAACCTGCGAGCCACCCCGTAACTACTCGACAAGCGAGATCTGTCCTAAATGCGGATCTAAGGGCGAGTTTGTAAGAGCATTAAGTTTTGTGGACTCACCAGGACATGAAGCTTTAATGGCAACCATGCTTTCCGGAGCAGCCGTTATGGACGGCGTCATACTCGTCATAGCCGCTGACGAAACATGCCCACAACCTCAAACCCGCGAGCACCTTGCTGCGATAGAGATCGTGGGTGTCAAAAAAATAGTAATAGCTCAAACTAAGATAGATTTGGTTGATAAGAGGAGGGCGCTTGAAAGCTACAAGGAGATACTTGAGTTTACAAGGGGAACAGTGGCCGAGGGCGCTCCAATAATACCAATATCCGCTCTTCATTCAGTTAACATAGACCTGCTATTATATGCGATAGAGAAATATATTCCCACACCACCCAGAGATCCATTAAAACCGCCACGCATGTATATTGTACGATCCTTTGATGTAAACAAGCCTGGAACACCAGTTGAAAATCTCGTTGGAGGCGTTATAGGAGGATCCATACTTCACGGTAAATTTAGAGTTGGAGAAGAACTTGAAATAAGACCCGGAATAAGTGTTTCAGCAACCAGAGGTACCTATGAACAATTATTCACAAAAATAACGAGTTTACATGCAGGAGGCAGATACGTTGAGGAGGCCGTATGCGGCGGCCTAGTCGGCGTCGGCACGCTCCTTGATCCATCCTTGACAAAAGCTGATGGTCTATCTGGAAATGTTGCGGGTAAGCCGGGTTCACTACCACCCACAAAGTATGATTTGACCATGGAAGCACACCTCTTTGAGCGAGTCGTCGGAGCTAAAGAGCAGACTGAAGTCAAGCAGATAAGCGTTGGAGAGACTCTTCTACTCGATGTTGGAACAGCAATCACAACTGGAAGCGTTACACACATAAAAGGTGAGAATGTCGAGCTTAAACTTACACGTCCAGTTTGCACCGAAGAGAATTCAAGAGTTGCAATAAGCAGAAAAATGATGGGAAGATGGAGATTAATAGGCTACGGAATAGTAAAATAAATTCACATAACACTTTATGGAAGAGGACATAAATTTAAAATTCTTCCATGTTAGATTTCCCTTTTAGTTGCGTGATAACCTTGAACAAAAAGAGTGGAGTCTCAACTAAAAACTTTATTTTACGGATAACTAAGGAGGAATGGTTCAGACAGGTTTTCACAATAAGGAAATATTATCCGGGAATTGCTAGGCGCTGGGAGGTGGGCGGTCTAGTATTTCTAGCTAGGAAATCCGAGGTAGGCGACTCCTTTATCGGTTATGGTGTGGTGAAAAAGTTCGTTGAAAGAGATAACCTTAAAGATGATGAGAGACATGAATGTGAAAGAATGGGTTGGAGAGGAGCAATAATATTTAATAAGCTATACAGGTTTGAGCCACCGCTGCCAATTAAAGAGACGGTTTTAAGCGGCTTGAAAGCTAAAGGGCGATGCTGGCATGGATATCCATTGACAGATGATCAAGCAGCCGACATTCTGAAAGCAGCCGCAAATCTCTGTAATATTCGAGAAGTATTATAAACTTGTGCGAAATGCCATAAGAGGCTTCCAGCCGCAGTTAATTCCTTAGAAAGTTTCATAATGAACTATTTCTTTTAAGTTTCTTTTGCGAGGTGGACTAGGTTTTTCGGATGGATATCCTATAGGTATTATTGCCACAGGCCTTAAACCTCTGGGTATTCTTACGATTCGCCTAACCTCCTCCTCATTGAACGCTCCAACCCAACATGCTCCTAAGCCAAGAGCGCATACGGCTAATAGAATATTCTCTATTGCCGCGGCCGTATCCTGTATGCAGTAAAGAGTTGCCCCCCGGCTCCCGTATACTCGACTGGATCTAACTTCATCTGCGCACACTACTATGACTACTGGAGCCTCCTCTATGAAAGTCTGGTTTAAGGCTGCTCTGGCGATACCCCTCTTAGTCTCCAAGTTTCTGATCACAATAAACTCCCATGGCTGAATATTCCCGGCTGAGGGAGCCCATCTAGCAGCCTCGAGAATCTTCTCAACCTGCTCCTCACTAACATCTTCCGTAGTGAAAGAACGAATGCTCCTTCTGGTTTTAAAGAGATCGAATATATCCACTACTTAACCTCCCCACACTTTAAATTGTCAATACACAACTATTTATAGAGTTATCAGTTTTAAGCGGTGAGTTTATTTATTTTATCAAGTAGATGGGCTAATGTAGTGCTTATCTCTCTAAGCAATTTCTGCATTTCTTGTCTTTTCTTTATTTCCTCCTCCAGCGAGGCTTTCAGACATGAAGTCTCTTCTTGAGCAACAATTTCTGGTAATGTTATGCTTACTCCCTCTTTCGCTATCTTCTCATACGTTTCCCTAACTATTTGCCCAGCTTTAGTCTTCCCTTGAAGATGACTTCTTATTGTAGCTTCCGTTCTACCAAGTTCCTCAGCTATCTGGGACACCGACATCTTCGCTTTCTCTCTAGCCAATGCGGCGGCCGCGACAGCTAGACTATCAACCCACGTTAACCTTTCCTCCGGGGTTCTCAGCTCCTCTAGGACTTCCCGTCTTAGGATGCTGCTTACTAGCAACACTGTTTCAAGCTTATGAATCTGCTCTCTCCCAATTGGTGAAAGAGATATTTCATTCAAGCTGAATCTCCCTCCTCAAGGTTACCATAATAACCTCTTTAGGCTTAATAATGAGACCTTTATCTGTTATCTCAAATGGATGCCTCTTCATGGAATGAGATGTTCCACGCATCTTCCAAACGATAATGCTACGCTTAAGCTCACCATTTATCTCATCCAGATCAAGCCTAATTATTCCGTCGGCTGCATGCTCAACGCCCGGGCCGCCAAAACCTCTCTCAGTCACGCTTACCTGCGAGATAAGTATTGAGGTGCACCCTAAACCTGATAAAACCTTCTTGAGCTGTAGAACCATGCTCCTGGCCATTACAGGCTTAGTTATATAAAGCGTTGTTACCGAATCAACAACAACTCTTTCAGCATTAACATCCCTAATAGCCGATCTAAGGGCATCTACAAGCATCTGGAAGTCGTCAGGCGCCCTAACAACATACTTCTCTCTCCTTGCGGCTTCTCCTATTCCAGCTGTGAATGCGTCAACCATAGCAAATTTGCCCTTTTCTTCATAGGATGAGATATCCCAGCCAAATTGCGCCATAGAAAGCCTTATCTGAACTGGATGCTCCTCAAGCGCTACAAGCACCCCGGGCTGGTTCCTTGTTAATCCATTAAATAAATATTGGTAGCCAAAAATGGATTTGCCAGTTCCGGGACCACCTGCTAATAGGACTACATTACGCTTTGGTATTCCACCATTTAATATCTCATCAAATCCCGGAATGCCCGTTGGCACCCTTTCAATGGCCATTGTTATCCTCCCATAAACGTTACGTCGCTTATATTTAACAATATAATAAGCAGAATATGCTGTGTGCAAATATATTCGTATCGTTTTATATATTCCCACATATTAGAAACTCTATTATTATTTTTATGCTGCCGAAATTATTGGATGGTGGAATATTGACAAATTTCCCTAAGAAATGGGAAAGCGGAGCAGATGGTATAAAAGGTGCGGTTCGACCAGTAAAACCCCTAAAAATTCAAGTTAATGAGGCTATAAAGCGTATTGAATCGCAGTTAGGTAGAATAAATGGCTATATAGATCAATATACTAAACGCGACAGAGAATTAACTGAGAAAATTATTCAGGCTTATGAAAAGCATGATGAAGATCGAGCAAAAATACTCGCCAATGAACTCGCAGAGATACGTAAACATAAGGATTTACTCGTAAATTCAAAGATGTCTCTGGATAAGGCTGCGTTGAGGCTTCGCACAATTTATGAATTTGGGAACTTTACATCAGCGGTTTCTTTGGCAAAGGGAGCGGTAGGAGAGGTACGCGCGAGTTTATCGAATTTCATTCCGGAAATTAACCTAGAGCTTAATCACGTTGAGAAAATGCTTGACGACGTGATGGTTGAGGTTGGTCAAGGAGTAGGTGAAAACCTAAACTTAGACGTAGAGAGCATGGATGCTCAGAAGATTCTTGAGGAAGCGGCTCTTGTAGCAGAGAGCAAGATAAGACTTCCGGATCTTCCTAAAAATAAATCAAATAGTAAATCTTGATGGAAGATGTTTAATGCTCCGCTAAAATAGGGGCTTTTTTAAAGTCAATTTAAAAATTTATTATATTTTTATATTGTTGCTTCGAGCTCGCTTATGCTTTGTGGATCCAATTTATACAAATCCTCTATTTCATAAACGCTATCGTTCACGTCAGTTATGACGATTCTGCTCCCCATTTGTATAACGCTCATGCGGCCTCTAGTCCTAAAGCTTCGGGGTCCTCTGTCTGTTAAAACTTCCCAAAGGAACTCGTCTCCACTCGTCTCAATTCTTATAATCTTTAGAACTCTTGGAATGAAATATATTTTATCTAAAACCTTTTGAAGGTTCATCCTAGATTCTTCATCAAGTTCTCTATAGTTTTTAAGTATGCAGACATCAGTACCATAACTGTCTCTGAATATTATGAATTCTGGATACGTTATTGGGAATGGTCTAGCTGGCATAAGCCCTGATAAAACTTTTCCATCCGTGATCACTTTAAGTGTGCCATCTAGCTCTTCAAGCAACACCTTTATCTTCTTTGGATCTAGGATATTTAGGCTCTTCAAAAAATCGGATAGGGGCATTGTTTTCACCTTTGAATAATGCTTGCAACCTGCGCTTCAGCGAATTGTGCTCTATAAAGTTGGCTATAAAGTCCACCAGTTTTCATCAATTCATCATGCGTGCCAACCTCTACTATTCTACCCTTGTCCATAACAACTATTCTATCAACGCTCTGGAGCGTTGAAAGCCTATGTGCAATTATGATAGTTGTTCTCCCTTTCGCAAGATTTTCCATGGCTTCTTGAATCTTCTTCTCAGTTAACGTATCTACTGACGATGTTGCTTCGTCAAGTATCAGTATCTTAGGTTCGGTTATTATAGCTCTTGCTATGGCCACACGTTGTCTCTCACCTCCAGAAAGTCTCCATCCCCTGTCGCCAACATTTGTGTCGTAAGCCAAAGGTTGGTTCATTGCGAACTCATGGACGTTTGCGGCCTTTGCAGCAGCAATTATCTCCTCTGGGGTGGCATCCTGTTTACCGTAAGATATGTTATAGGCTATTGAACCATAGAAGAGTAGTGGGTCTTGCAGAACTAAGCCTATCTGAGATCTTAAACATCGAACTTTTATTTTCCTTAAATCTACGCAGTCAATAAATATGGATCCCTCTGTTGGGTCATAAAAGCGCAAGAGTAGCTTAGTCAATGTTGTTTTACCGGACCCGCTTGGTCCAACCACGCCTATCTTCTCACCGGGTTTTATTTCTAAGTTTATGCCGCTTAATACTGGAATATACGGGTTATATCCAAAACTAACATTCCTAAAGGTTATTGATCCTTTAAAATTAAATTCTACAGCGTCAGGGGCGTCTTTAATCTCCGGTTCAATCTGCATAATTTCTAAAATTCTTTCGCTTGATGTAAGCGATGATTGAAGAGGCTCGAACAAGTTGCTTATTGTTTGTATCGGGCCATAAAACATGCCCATGTAGCTTACGAAAGCCACTAATGAGCCGAATGTTATCTCTCCTTCTAACACTTCTTGTCCACCGATCCACCAAACGATTGCTGTACCAGTTGAGATTGAGAAGCCTAGGAGTGGAAAGAATTTTATGTGGAGTAATGTAACTCTTAGATTTGCTTTAACAAGGTTACTCATCCTCTCAATCAGCCGTCTCAGCTCAAATTTTTCTTGCGTAAATGTTTTCACAACAACTATTCCGGGGATCGTATCCCAAAGAAGCGAGCTCACGTCAGCCCATCTGCGCCACGTCTTATGGTATGCTTTATGCGCCCTTTTTCTAAATAGTGGTATGCCAATTATAATTACTGGTATTGGTAATAGCGCAAAGAGAGCTAAATGTAAGTCCATTGAGAATATTATTACACCTATTCCTATTATCTGGAGGAGACTTGTTATCAGCGTCTGTGTTCCCCACGTGAGAAACCATTGCACCCGTCCAACATCATCAGTAACCCTAGTCATTATTCGGCCAGAACTCATCTTGTCATAAAAGCCGATGGAAAGGCTCTGGAGGTGCTCATATACCTTTACTCGAATATTATAAATTATTTTTTGACCGAGGTATGAAAGCGTATAGTTTTGGGCAGCCCCTAGGATTGCGTTGAACGCGTAAACTGATATAAAAGCGATAACAACGTAAATCAATATTTCTACATTTCTTTTTGCAAAAACTTCATCGAGCAAGATCTTCATTAAGTATGGTGGCGTAAGACTTAGGGCTGTAATGGAAAGCGATAATATAACAGCTAGAATAACATAATGAATATGGGGTCTTAAGAAACCCATGAGCCAAATGAAAGCCTGCGTCTTCTTGACATTACTCTTTCTATGCAGAAACGTTTCAAGAGTTTCTAAATCTATATTCTCCGGTTTAAGTTCTCCTTTAGCGATTTTATCTACAAGTTTAGCTAAATTATAGAATTCATCTAGGCGCTCACGCGAGAAACGTAATACACTTTTTAACCCATTTGTCGTTTCAAAAAATAGTTCAGAATTACCTAGGTAATCCTTAATGAATGACGCGCGTATATCGCTCAAGGGAAACTGGTTGATGTTCTTCGTAACAGGATTTATAATAATAACTCTTTTAGTTGTTAGAAATAGCCATATTTCACCGAAATTCCCATTTTCATCAATATCCGCTGAAACGTTGTAGATTACTCCCTCCCCCTCTAAAAGAAGCGAACTAAGTAATCTTCTCGTATTTTCGGGAATCTGTGTCTCCATCTCCTTCAAACTCTAGCTGATTCCCCCTAATTCATGGCTTTCATGTAGAATTTAATTATTTAATAAACCTTTCTCAATGTCAATCGCATTTATAAAATTTAGGAAAGAGAAATCTCTCTAAAATTCTTATATTTATGTAACTTAATACTGGAACGAGGTGTTCAAGCATGAAGAAATTAAATGTTGGCTTTATTGGTTGCGGCGGAATAGCATTGGCGCATGCTGAGCGCCTTAAGACTCTAGAAGAAGTATGCATGGTATCCTTTTCGGACACGATTGAAGATAAAGCGAAGTTAATGGCTGCTAAATACGGAGGAAGACATTACAAAGATTGGCATGAAATGATGAATAGGGAGAGGCTAGACGTAGTGTACATTTGTCTGCCACCGTTTGCTCATACAGACGAGGTTATGATCGCAGCGGAGAAGGGTATTCATATATTTATTGAAAAACCTATCGCACTAGATATGGGTCTTGCAGGGCAAATGGCGAAGGCAATTGAGAAGAGCGGCGTGAAGAGTCAGGTTGGTTATAACTGTAGGTTTGGATATGCTATTGAGGAGGCAAAAAGACTCGTAGAAAGCGGAGAGGCTGGTGAAATTGGTCTTGCCATGGGAATGTATTGGTGCCACTTTATTAGAGAAGACTGGTGGATAGATAAAAGTAAAAGCGGTGGGCAGTTAGTTGAGCAATCAACTCATCTTTTTGACGCGCTCCGATATATTTGCGGCGATGTAGAAATAGTTTATGGGCAAATGAATCGTAAATTCTGGACTAACGTACCAAACATGACAATAGAGGACGTAAGTAGCACCGTGTTTAAATTTAAGTCTGGGGCTATCGGCACCATTACTGCGACAACTTGGGGCGCGAACGCTCAATGGTGGTTTAAATGGTGGATGGCGGCTAAAAATTATACATTTGAATCTAGGGACGTAAACACCTTAACATTATACTCCACGAAATCTCCAACGAAAGTCACGACAATCTTTGAGGAAAGAGACACCTATCTTCTTGAGGCGAAGGATCTGGTTAAAGCAATTTTGGAGGACAAAAAAACTAGGGTGCCTATAGAAGAGGGGGTAAAAACGTTAGAGTTTACTTTGGCAGCTGTAAAGTCTGCGGAAACTAAGAAACCAATTACCTTACCATTAGAGTAATTTAGAAGGCGATGAAAATGAAAAAAGGAGTTAACGCCTGGGCTTATCCTTCCAGCTTTAAAATTGACGATATTTTACAGTCTTCAAAGAGTATTGGATTCGATGGAGTAGAACTGAATTTAAACGAAGAAATGCTGAGAATGAGTAAAAGTGAAAGAGTAGCAATACTGAATAAAGCTAAATCTCTGGGTCTGGAGCTACCGAGCCTTTGCACAGCACTATTCTGGAAATATAATCTTGCCAGCCCAGATCCGAATGTAAGGAGAAGTGGTGTTGAATTAATAAAGCAAGGATGCGAGTTTGCCTCAGACATTAATGCCTCAGTTTTTCTGGTTGTTCCAGGTGTCGCTACAAGAGATGTTTCCTATAAAGATATGTGGAAGAACTCGATGGAGAGCATTATTGAAGCAGCGCAGTTCGCTGAAGATTATGGGGTTACTATTGGCATTGAAAACGTATGGAATAAGTTTCTTTATAGCCCGCTTGAGTTTCGAAGTTTCATCGAGGATATTAATCACCCAAACGTTAAAGTTTACTTCGATGTTGGAAACGTTTATCTTTTAGGGTTCCCAGAGCAGTGGATAAGACACTTAGCTGATTTGATAGTTTGCATTCACGTCAAAGACTTCCATATGTCAACAATGCAATTTAAACCTCTCTTTGAGGGAGATATCCAATGGCAAAATGTTGTGAAAGTACTTAAGGAAATAGACTACAATGGCTTCTTAAATGTGGAGATAGGCCCATATCCAGGACACCCACTAAAGGCCGCTATAGATTCAAAGACAGCGTTAGACATAATGCTTAACATGGCATAGCTCCATTAACGAGACAATATATTCTAGGCTTTCATAATGATTTAACACCGTAAGATATTTATTTGGTTACAGCACATTAGTGCATGAAATTGACCAGGGAGTGAGGCGGTAGACTTGCCAGAAAGTAGCTCTGTGCTAATAGGACGCAAGCCGATAATGAACTATGTGCTAGCTTGCATAACACTATTTCACGGCGGAGCAAAAGAAGTAAACATTAAAGCTAGGGGACGAGCAATAAGCAGAGCAGTAGACGTTGTCGAGATCGTTAGACGTAGGTTCCTGCCAGACGTTAAAGTAGGAAACATTAATATCGGAACAGAGCAGGTACAAACCAGTAACAGAAACAGTCCAGCAAACGTTAGCATAATTGAGATAACCTTGGTGCGTTGAGCCTCGTTGAAACAATGCTCCGCCGCCCCTCCTTTATTTTTGGAGGGATTGGAGGAAGGTGAAAGCTGAGCTATGCCAGTTCTGCTTAAAGAGCGGAATATTATGCTCAAAATGTAGAGCGAAGATTGAGAGGGGAGAGGTAACACCCCGAGATTTAGAGATCGCGCGTTTACTTGTTTCTATCGAGGGTGAATACCCTCTGCTTCAAGATGTATATTTTCGTGGGGTTGTTGAAGCTGATAATATTTTAGCCATTCTTGTTAAAAAGGGTGATATGAGCAAAATATTGAGTTATGGTGGGAAGATTATTAGATTTCTGGAGAACAAGACTGGTAAGAGTATTCGCATATTAGAATATAACACAAACGAGAGGAAGTTCCTTGAAGATCTATTTGCTCCTCTAACTATACTTACTATAAACAGAATTTGGCTGCCGGACGGTTCTGTTGAAACGCGAGTTATACTTAAAGGGAGGGAGAAAAGAAGGGGTTCCATAAACGTAAATGCTATGAAGGAGATTGCTAGGAAAGTTAAGGGAATGACGCTTCGAGTTGAATTCGCAGATTAATGGTGGCGCGGAATTATGAGTAGTGGCGCTTCAACCTCCTTGCATAATTGGAAGAGAACACATTACACACTAGAGATTACACCTAGCCTTGACGGGAAAGAGGTAACTCTTACCGGCTGGATAAAGGAGATTAGAGATTTAGGAGGCATAAAATTTCTTATACTTAGAGATAAGGAGGGAACAATTCAGGTAACAGTTCCAAAAGATGAATCTGATGAGCATTTAATTAGGCAGATAGAAAACTTACAGCGGCAGGATTGCGTAAGCATTAAAGGGATTGTTAGGAGAATGGAGAAAGCTCCAAGGGGCGTTGAAGTTATACCTCGAAACATAGTTATTCTTAATGCTGCAAAGCAGCCGCTTCCTTTGGATATTACTGGTCGAACACCTGCGGATATAGATGTGAGGTTGGATGCTAGAGTATTAGATCTTATTAGAGATGAGGGCCAAGCGATCTTTAGAGTTCGACATGTAGCGTTAGAGGCTATTAGAGAGTTCTTCTCTAAAAACGGTTTTATTGAGATTCACACACCTAAAATAATTGCGACTGCAACGGAAGGTGGCGCTAACCTTTTTCCGGTAGCATATTTTGAGCGTGAGGCCTTCTTAGCGCAGAGCCCACAACTATACAAGGAGCAACTTGTAATAGATTTTGAGAGAGTCTATGAAATCGGCCCAACATTTAGGGCCGAGAAATCACATACTAGGCGCCACCTAACGGAGTTTATTTCAATCGACATTGAGGAGGCCTTTGCGACAGCTGAGGATGTCATGGAGGTTGCTGAGAACCTCCTGCAGCATGTATGTAAGGTAGTTAGTGAGAGATGTCGTAGAGAGCTTGAGATACTTAAGTATAGCGTTGAAGTTCCAAGTTTACCGTTTAAGCGGGTATCATATGATGATGTGATTAATGAGCTAAGAGATGTCGGGCTAAAAATAAGCTGGGGTGAGGATATACCGACAATTGCTTATAGAACCCTTGGCAAGCTACATCCCTACTTCTATTTTATAGTCGATTGGCCCACAAACCTAAAACCATTTTATATTAAGCCTAGAGATGATAAGCCTGAAATAAGCGAAGGTTTTGATTTAATGTGGCATTGGATCGAGATTGCATCGGGTGGAACACGCATACATGACAAAGAGCTCCTAATTAAGCGGCTGAGAGAGCAGAATTTAAACCCTGAATCCTTTAAGCATCATATTCAAGTCTTTGATTACGGTAT
>JAGTRH010000001.1:12507-26570 GCA_018396795.1 Candidatus Bathyarchaeota archaeon | reverse complement strand
AAGAATTTCTGGGAAAACTGTTTGGATTAAGAAAATTAGGCCAATAAGGGCTGAATTAAAAGGATTGCGTGACAATAGAAGGATAGCGAGATCTACTTACCGAAAGCTTTTTGCGATGGCAAAAGGAGGAGCATTCAAGAGCGTATCGCACTTAAAAGAGTACATAAAAGCCCATAGGCTTACTCGAAAAAGATGAGCTTTAAGGAGGCCATAAAAGTGAGCAGCCCCTCTAGTCTTGAAAAAGGTTGGACGCCTAGAACAAAAGTAGGGAAGATGGTATCATCGGGAGAGATAACATCATTAGATGAGATCTTCACGCAAGGTTTGAAAATAAAGGAACCGGAAATAGTAGACGCTCTCCTGCCAAACTTACAGCAAGAGGTACTGGGAATTGGCTTTGTTCAAAAGCAGACAGATGCAGGAGAACAATCAAGGTTTAAGGCGATAGTTGCTATAGGGAATCAAGATGGGTACGTTGGTGTAGGTAGTGGTAAGGCTAAGCAAGTTAGAATAGCCATAGAGAAAGCGACTCTACAAGCTAAGTTAAACATAATTCCAGTAAGACGTGGATGTGGAAGCTGGGAATGTGCATGCAACCTGCTCCACTCCCTCCCGTTTAAAGTAAGAGGAAAATGCGGAAGCGTTGTAGTTGAAGTGATTCCAGGTCCTAGAGGCATCGGACTTGTTGCCGGTGAGGCCCAAAAAAAGATTTTTAAGCTCGCCGGGATTAAGGACTGTTGGACAAGAAGCTTCGGATCAACTGATACACTCTCTTCAACAGTGTTCGCGCTGTTCAACGCGCTTAAAAGCACTTATAAGCTAGTTACTGTCGAAGATTGGGGAAAGATAAGCTAGAAAGTTTTATTTCTTAGATTTTTATTTAATGGATAAAGGCTAAATGATAGAGAGGTTTGAAAATTGGCAAGGCGATTAAGAAAGGTTAGGAAAATGAGGGGGTCAAGGACCCATGGATGGGGAGTTTCGGGCCAACACAGGAAGCATGGCATGAAGGGTGGTAGGGGGAAAGCTGGAAGGTTTAAGCATAAATGGACAAGAACCCTTAAGTATGGGCTCAAAGGGATCGGAAAAACTGGATTTAGATGCCCCACAAGTAAACCAAAGCCTTTTATAATAAACATCGATGAGCTTGATCAGTTGATTAAAAGCCTGGATGAGAAAAATTTAATAAAGGACGATTCAGGAAGGCTTTTAATAGACCTTGCTAAGCTGGGTTATGATAAGCTTCTAGGGACTGGGAAAATGACAAAGCCTATAAGCGTCATAGTTCATAATTGCTCAGAAAAAGCAAAAAATAAAATAGAAGAAGTTGGAGGCTCGGTAAAAGTCCTTAAGGCTTCTGGGTAGGCGATTCTATTGCCAAGATTTATAGAATTGTTCAAACCTCTTGGAAAGTTCTTCCCAAACATCTCCCCACCCGAAAGAAAAGTTTCTTTCAACGAAAAATTGTTCTGGACAGCCATGGTCCTAATAATCTACTTAATAATGTCCGAAATTCCACTATTCGGTGTTGGAAAAGGGGCTCAAGATCCCTTTGGAGCTTTAAGGGTCATCTTTGCATCCAACAGAGGAACGCTGATGGAGCTTGGAATCGGCCCTATAGTTACAGGAGGATTGATTCTCCAGATTTTGGCTGGATCGAAGATGATAAACGTGGACATGAGTAACCCAGAAGATAGAGTTTTGTTCACAACCGCGAGCAAAGTTTTAGCGGTCATCATGACTATCTTTGAGGCTTCAGCATTCATAATAGGTGGAGCTTATGGTGAAATAAGCCTTCAAAACCAGCTCATAGTTTTGCTTCAGTTACTAGCCGCTGGAATAATATTGATGCTTATGGATGAACTACTCCAAAAGGGATGGGGAGTAGGAAGCGGAATAAGCTTATTCATAGCGGCTGGTGTAGCCCAGCGTATTTGGTGGGACTCTTTTGCTCCGATGGGACCTATGGCTGATGGGAAATATCTTGGAGCTGTTATAGCTCTATTTCAATCAATACTTGGAGGTGAAGGCTTGATTAAAGCCTTTTATCGCCAAGAGGGTCTACCCGACATTATAGCGTTGAGTACTACCGTAGCAGTTTTCCTAATCGTAATATACGTCGATGGATTGAGGGTCGAGGTTCCAGTTTCTTACGCAAAATATAGAGGCTTTAGAGGAAAATTTCCAATCAAATTGCTCTACACGTCGAATGTTCCAGTTATATTCGCCGCAGCGCTTTTTGGAAACATTTACTTCATCTCCCAAATAATCTGGTCAAAGTTTAATCAAAGTAACTCGAACTTTTGGTTGAACCTTTTAGGGCAATTTAGTCTTAAAGGCAACCAGTATGAGCCTGTAGGAGGCTTAGTCCATTATGTGATACCTCCAAGAAGCCTATCAGCAATGATGAATGAACCTATAAGGGCTATAGCTTACACGATTCTTTTAGTATCTACATGCGTATTCTTTGCAATAAGCTGGACAGAAGTTGGAGGTATGGATGCTAGGACCGTTTCAAAGCAATTGATAGATTCTGGAATGCAAATTCAAGGCTTCAGAAGGTCGTCCACACCAATTCAACACTTGCTCGAAAGGTACATACCAACAGTGACGGTCATGGGCGGACTTATAGTAGGCTTAATCGCAGCTTGTGCAGACTTCCTCGGAGCTTTTGGAACTGGAATGGGAATTCTACTAACCGTTGGAATACTGGAACAGTACTACGAGTCGTTGATGAGAGAAAGGATCACTGAGATGTACCCAGCAGTAAGAGCTTTTCTTGGAGAGCGTTGATTGGCTTGAAAGCCATAGTCGCAGTAACGGGCATACCTGGAGTTGGCAAGACTACTGTTCTAAACGAATTTGAAAAATTGGCTAAAGAAAAAGGCATAAACCTAAAAGTGGTAAACTTTGGCTCTGTTATGAAAAAAATCCTTGAAGAAAGAGGAAAAAGTATACATAGAGATTACATCCGCAAAACAGATATTGAATTGCAAAAGGAAGTGCAGAAGGAAGCTTGCAAGAGGATCAGAGAAACTTTAGGAGAAGGGAGTAATTTGATTGTTGATACCCATATGTTCGTTCAAACAGGATTTGGAATGTATCCAGGATTGCCTTTAAACGTTTTAAAAGAATTGACTCCATCTTTGATAGTACTGATAGAAAGCCCACCAGAAGAAATAGTGAGAAGAAGGGAGCTTGATGAAAGCAGGATAAGGGATGAAAATTTACCTTCGGAGGTTAAATTCGATATCGAGTGGTCTAGGGCTATAGCCTCGGCATGCTCCGTTATTTCAGGAGCGCCCGTTAAGATCATTATTAATGAAAGGGGGAAACAAACGGAGGCAGCTAAGCATTTATTAGATTGTATTTTAAAATTTTTGGTGAACTAAATATGTTGTTTCTTGAAAGTGTTTGGAATTTGATGATGGCATCATTGAGGCCTTTTAGCTCGATACCGAACTCTACAGTCTTGATTTTTCTAATAGCTATGGTTCTATCTTTAATAACAAACTTATCAAATCGTTTCTTGGTAGATATAAATAAAATGAAAAGTGTAAGTAAAGAAGTTAGGGAGTGGCAAAAAGAATTCAGTAGGGCAAGGAAATCAGGAGATAAACAACTCATGGATAAAGTGATGAAGAGGCAAAAGGCAATAATGAAGCTTCAAGCTAAGATGATGTCCGATCAGATGAAAGTTGGGTTTATGTTTTTCATACCTTTTTCGATTATTTACTTTTTGCTGAACTCTTTCTATGGAAATGTACCAGTCGCCTTTTCACCTTTCGTTCTTCCCATGCTCATCGAGGGCGAAATTCCATTCTGGAAATGGTACATTATTTGCTCATTTGCCACAAGCCTCCCACTTAGACATTTGATAGGGGTAGCCATAGAGGGATATTAAAATGCCTAAACCATCGTTAAGGGCTGGAGCTTCAAAAAAAGTCAAGGTAAAGCTTCCAGGAGGAAGAAGCACAGTTCATTATAAGAAAAGGAAAGCAAACAAGGCTTTATGCTCGATCTGCAAAGGGCCTCTGCATGGAGTTTCAACTATAAAGCTTAAAAAACTTTCAAAAAGCAAAAAAGCTCCTTCTAGAATTTTTGGAGGAATCCTTTGCCATTCCTGTCTTCAAAAATCAATAAAAGAAGAAATTAGAGGGGCTTTATGAAGAAACCAATCGTTATAACCATTAGCGGTCCTCATGGAACTGGGAAGACTACCTACGCGAAGAAAATCGCTAAAGCCCTCAACCTCAGGCATGTATCAGCAGGAGAACTTTTTAGAAAAATAGCGTACGAAAGGAACCTAGGTGTTGAAGAGCTGAGCGAAATAGCGATGCAAAGTCCAGAGATAGACAAATTAATCGATGAAAGAACCAAAAAGGAAGCCGAATGTGGCAACGTTATCATAGATGGACAGTTGGCTGGATGGATGACTCTTGAAAAAGCTACTCTCAAAATTTTTTTAGTAGCGCCAAAAGAGATAAGGATAAAAAGAGTTTCGGAAAGAGACCGCACGAGTATAGAAGAAACTGAAAAGAGAACATTTTTGAGAGAAGAACTCGAAAGAGAGAGGTACAAAAGATATTATGGAATAGATCTAAACGATGTTTCAATTTACGATGTAATAGTAGATACTAGCCTGATGGATATAGACGGAACAACTGATTTCCTTATATCAGTGATAAAGAAGTTCATGGAGAAAGAAAAAATTATAAAATAGGAAAATTGTTGCCCTTTCACAACTTTTACTTTATTAAAATTTTTCAGCTCGATAAGGAACTCTATCCATAAAGTTTATATTCAGTCAAGTACCGATATGTTTATATAAACATATCGGGATGTTTAAATGAATGAATCGAAAAAGATTTTTTTCCTCTTGATTTTAGGAATCGTTGGTACGGGAATCCTTATCGCCTATGAGCATTTGCAACCTCCCAGAAGACAAGCTCTGATTTTGGCTACAACCACGAGCACTTTTGATTCAGGTCTTTTAGATCACTTAATACCAATTTTCGAGGGAAAGTACGATATTAAAGTTAAAATTTTATCAAAAGGAACTGGCGAGTCTATAGAAATAGCCAAAAGAGGGGATGCAGATGTGATTTTGGTTCATGCTAGGCAGTTGGAGGAAGCCTTTGTGAGTGAAGGGTACGGAGTGCATAGAGTTGGAGTAATGTATAACGACTTTATCATAATAGGTCCAAAAAGTGATCCGGCTGGAATAAGGGGCTTAACAGATGCCTCTCTCGCGTTCAAAAAAATCTTTGAGGCGGGTAGTAGGGGAGATGCGACCTTTATTTCGAGAGCCGATAACTCAGGAACCCACAACAAGGAGTTAAGCATATGGACCAAAATTGATGTTAAACCTTCAAGCAAAACTTTTTCATGGTACCTTGAGGCTGGAGCGGGAATGGGAGCAGTATTGCGTATGACTGACGAGAAGGGAGCTTATGCCCTGACTGATAGAGGAACTTGGCTGGCCTCTAAAAATCGATTGGGTAATCTAGCGGTGATGGTGGAGGGTGATACGATTCTATTGAATCCTTACGCGGTTATACCCATTAACCCTGAGAGGTACCCGCAGCGAAACTATAAGATGGCTCTTGCCTTTGTAAAGTTCTTGATTTCGGAGGAGGGACAAGAACTGATAGGTAATTTTGAGAGGGGGGGCGAAACATTATTTTTTCCGATAGCTAGGGATTATAATAAGGCGCATGAACTTGGTTTTCCAAATCAAGAACGCGAAGTGAGATGGTACGATTCTATAGATCCTTTCGCCCTGATTCTCACTTTCTCATCAAGGTTAAGAAGCGGACCAGCTTCTTAAAAAAGGCAAAAAGTCTATTTTCCATTTGATATAGGGGGAAGAGTTTAATTGGACCCGATCATTGAAGGTCTAATCAAGGCTTTTTGGTTGCTAATTTCTCTTGATCCAGAAGTCTATAACATTATGCTCTTAACATTGAGAGTCTCAGGTACAGCCGTTATTGTCGGAGCTTTACTTGGAGTACCCATCGGAGCAATGGTAGCGCTTAGGGATTTCGTTGGAAAGAGCTTCTTTGTAAGCATAGTTAATACGTTGATGGGGCTTCCTCCAGTCGTAGTTGGGCTATTCGTTTATCTCTTACTTTCATCATCTGGGCCCTTAGGTCCGCTACAACTCTTGTATACGCCCACAGCTATGATAATAGCTCAATTGATTATGGCTTTACCCATCGTTGTTGGAATCACGACCTCAACCGTAAGTTCTGTGGATAAAACAATTCGCGATAAGGCTTTATCTCTTGGAGCTACGAGGTTACAACTCGCGCTTACGATCTTGAGGGAAGCAAAGCTCGGACTTTTAACAGCGATCATTGTCTCGTTTGGTGCCACCATATCTGAAGTGGGTGCAGTGATGATCGTTGGAGGAAACATTAGATGGACAACAAGAGTCTTGACCACAGCAATCGTGTTTGAAACAGAGCTTGGTGAATTCGCTATGGCTATAGCCCTTGGAATGATCTTGCTCTTACTAGCATTTATAGTTAATTGGGTATTAACGCGAATGCAATGGAGTGGGTTGAAAAAGTAAAATGCCGTTCATTGAAACTCAAGGTTTAACTAAATTGTATGGTGAAAAGGTTGCTTTAAGAAATATCAACATGAAAGTTGATAAGGGCGAACTCTTAGCTGTTGTTGGCCCAAGCGGAAGCGGTAAAACTACACTTTTAAGACTGCTTGATCTTCTCGATGAGCCGAGTGATGGTAAAATAATTTTTGATGGTGTTAATACATCTTGTCCAGAAAAAGAGAAATTACTTTTGCGCAGACGAATCGGAATGGTATTCCAACAAAGTGTCATGTTTAACACCTCAGTCCAAAATAATGTCGCTTATCCCCTTCGGATCAGAGGATTGAAAACTAATATTGACGAGAAGGTGAATGAAACTCTTGAGCTTGTTGGGTTAAGGGGCTTTGAAAAAAGGAATGCTGTGACTCTTTCAGGCGGAGAGATGCAACGAATTTCTTTAGCTCAAGCCTTGGTTTTCGAACCTGAGCTGCTGCTCCTGGACGAGCCTACAGCCAACCTCGATCCTAGAAACGTGAGCATTATCGAAGAAATCATATCTAAAGTTAATCGCGAACGCGGAGTAACCGTCGTGATGGCTACACATAACATTCTCCAAGCAGAACATCTAGCTTCAAAGGTGGCGATCCTTCATGAAGGAAGACTTGTCGAGATCGGAGACGTAGAGGAAATATTCAGGAAGTCAGATTTCTTGGCAAGCTTTACAAGGCTCTGGAACATCTATTCAGGTCAAGCTTACGCGCTTGAGGATGAGCTTGCTTTAATTGATTTGGGTGATGAAGTCAAGATTGAGGCAATAACCCAGAAGAGAGGAAGCGTAACTGTCTTCATTAGGCCTGAAGAAATCATAATCTCGGTCGAACCGATTCGAAGTAGCGCTAGAAACATGTTGAAAGGAAAGATAATTGAAGTATCGGATTTGAACCAAAAAGTTCAGCTTAAAGTTGATGCTGGAAAAGAGTTTACAGTCGTGATGACGAAGAAGTCATTTAAAGAGATGAAGCTTAATCTTGAATCGCAAATATACTTGAATTTCAAAGCTTCATCAGTTCATATCCTATAAGCTAAGATTTAATCTTTGATAAAATCCATTTTCTTTAATTCCTCAGCTACACTTTCTAATCCAAGTTCTCTAAGCTTTCTCTCTCGTGGCAAGCCTGTTTCAACTTCCCAGCATCTCAACGCATAATACTCGCTTAGCATTTTCTCAAATTTCTTCTTTTCCAATCGCTCGCCTTTACCAGGCACAGATTTTATCGGCTCAAAAAATCTTTGAGGCGGTTTATCATCTTTTCTAGTCATGCCTTCTCTCACATTAAAAGCTTTTTCAACGTTTTGAATTCTTTCGCCAATTCTTAAGAGCTTCTCAGGCTTTAACGATTTACCTGTTGCTGTTGAATAAAGTTCTGAGAGATCTTTTAAATCTATTAAGTAGGGAGAACTCCACTGCGTTAAGGGATAGCATATGCCCATGCAGTCTACTATGGCTTTAAAATTCTCAAAGAATATTACTAACTTAGCTTTTCCTTCATATGCTTTTCTATTTCCAGCAGTAGGAATTCCAAAGAACTTTTCTCCCTCTTCTCTGGTTAATTCCCTCTGTTCGATAGCTGGAGAGCCCCTTAAATGGCAACATCCTCTTGTTGAAACTATTGAGCCGAGCGCCCAAGCTTTTGCAGTTCTCAGCCCTTCATAAAGCTCTTGTCCTTTTATGGTCATTGAATACTTCTCAGAGCCTTTACCAACGATTTTTGAAGCCCTCCAACTCCCTTCAGCAAGCAAGTCTCCAAACCCATCTCTATGAGCTATCTTTTTTATGAGTTCAAGAACAACTTCATAATTCCCCCATTTTAATTCAAGCCCGTCCGCATCTTTTTTATTAAAAATTCCTTTTTCATAACATTCCCTCGCCCAAGCGATAACACCAGAAGTAGTGTCTACATCAAGGCCTAGTTGGCTACAAAGTATATGAGCCTTTATTATAGCTGGCAAATAATCTATATCTAACCTTGGCCCAAAATTATATAGCGTGTTAAGTTTAAACCCCTCTCCCTTCGTTCCAGCAAAAGGTCCTTCTTTAGCTTCCAGATAATGACTGCAATGAACAGGACAATTAAAGCATGCTAGCCTTCTTGTGGAGTGCCTTAAAATTTGCTCTACATGCGTCTTCTCTACTTTTTTAGGATCCCAAAATCCGTCTTGAAAATTACGCACAGGAAGAGCGCCTGTTTTGTTTTGCGCCTCTAACAGGAAAAGTGCGCAACCATATTCTATGTACATTTTCATATCATCGTTATTCGCGATTTTTTCCAGTAGCCTCTCCACTCCTCGTATAAACTTATCAGGGTACGCAACCTCTATCTCCTTCTCTCCTTGAACTACTATCGCTTTCAAATTTTTAGAGCCCATTACTGCGCCCGTGCCACACTTTCCTGCAGCCCTCTCTCCATTGTTGATTATGCATGCGCCTCTGACCAAATTCTCTCCTGCAGGGCCTATGCTCGCTATTTGGATATCATCATCGTTTAACTCTTCCTTAATTAGGTCTTCGGTTTCCCACGTTGTCTTTCCCCATAAATGAGAAGCATCCTCAATTTCAATATGATTATCCTTTATCCATAGATAGCATGGCTTCCTAGACTTTCCTTGTATGACTATGTGATCGTAACCAGCAAACTTTAATTCAGGACCAAAATGGCCTCCCGCATTAGAGGAGCCTACACCTCCGGTAAGAGGGTTTTTTGCATCTACGCTATACCTACAAGCTCCAGGCGTGAGGGTCCCGACAAGAATGCCAGTACCGAAAATAAGACGATTTGCAGGATCGAATGGCCATATGCCCGGCTTAACTTCGTTGTAAAGTATCCATTGATTTATCCCTCTCCCTCCCAAGAACCCATCAGTATAATTCGATGTGGACTCTGTTAGAATCTTTCCGTTAGAAAGATTTATTCTTAAAATCTTTCCAGCGTAAGCATAAATCTCTTGCAAATTTTATCCCCTCACTAAAGCTTCTGTTGAACAAAATTTTACACAAAGAGGCTCCTTTTCTCCGGCGCATAAATCACATGGTTGATGCTTTCCTTCAGCCTTTTGATAGATAACTATTTCAAATTTTCCTTTTCTTTCAAATCGCTTAACTTGTATACTTGTAAGTTTACGTCCAAAAACTTTTTTATGATGAAAAAAACAGGCGATTTCACAGGCTCGACAACCAGTACACTTCTCTGGAAAAGTCATTATCCGCATGAGGATTTATATTTCTTAATTTATTTAAAAGGTTATGGTGTTAAGTTTAAGATTATCTTTTTTATCAAAGCTATAAAATCTAAAGGTTTTTGGGATTGAGGGTTCCATCTTTAAAGGCTTGTCCAAGCCCATATGAGCTATTTTATATCAGATTTGAGATACGATAAACAATGAAGGTATGAAGAATGAAGACCCTAAACTTTTTCGAGGGGGCAACAGAATAGTAGCTATTGTGGTCATAGGTAAAAACTAGTATAAAAAGAATTGAAGAAGGGTTATTCCGCTGGTTGACATCTCACCGACTATGTTTCCAATATAAATCTAACGACACTTTGCGCAGGTCCGGCATAATATTATTTAGCGTTTTGGCGACTCAAAGATTATGGATTACTGCAAAGTAAGAATATTGTTAACCGTACTTTCTTTCGTCAGTCGATAGTGGAGGAGGCGGTAATCTTACTTGAGATCTGGGCAGTTTATACTTTCCTCCAGGCGGTATGACTTGAATCTTTACATCAGCCGTAATGTTATAGTGCGGAGTCCCATCAGGATTTTTGAAGTTTTCAGCCACACCTACTCTACCGAGATCCACCTTTACTTTAACTAAAGCTCCATCATCTAATCTAAAAGTAACTGTATCCGGGCCAACCAATTTATAATCCAACACTCTAAATTGAACTGCATCTTTATCTTCACTCATAAATCTCGCCTAGAATCATTAATTAAGATGAGAACTCGCTTTAATAGTTACCTCATTGATACAAATTTTACTTCGTTAACATTTAATGAATTTTTAAGAAATAAAAAATTTTAGAAAAGCAATTTTTCTTCGAGCAACTCTGTAGCCAATTCACTGGCGCGGCTTCAAGATACTCGGATTATTCTTAACTTCATAGGATCTATTCCAAATGCTTCAAGTAGAGAAGCTTACTCATTAAACTTTGACTTTATCACAAGGGTTGGCCCCTCCTTGCCGACAACGATAGCGATCGTTCCGGGCTTGAGGTTTTCATCGGATTTGGCTTTCCAATACTCCCCTTTATACTTTACAAAACCCACTTTTTTTGGAAGGACTTCTTCCACAACCTCAACCCTTTCGCCTATTATATCGAAGACTAATGGCTTCCTAGCCCTCGCTTTTAAAATTTTATACATCACAAAGAATGCGAATCCTGCGATGACGGTTATTATGCTAACAGCTATTATAATAAAATGAAGGTACCATTCTGAAGAAATCAACCATTTAGGCGCTTCAAAAGGGATTATCAGGAGGCTTCCCACGGCCAAACAAAATATTCCAGCTATTCCTAAAACCCCAAACCCTGGGCTATAGACTTCAGCTATTATTAAAGCCAATCCCAGTCCGATTAGCATTATCGATGCAAAGCTTACATTAAATCCCAATCCGATTAAACCGAGTATTAAGGCTATAGCCCCCAAAATTTCCCCACCATAACCCGGAGTAGCTATGCCAAGTATTAAGGCATAAAGCCCGATTATGAAAAGCAGGTAAGCCAAAATAGGATTAGAGATGTTGGCTAAAAAAATGTTTTTAAAACTCGCACTATATTTGATGGCTTTGGCCCCCCTCGTTTTTAAAGTTACCCACTGTCCACCCACTGTTTCTACAGGGCGTCCATCTACTTCATCTAAAAGCTCTTCTATGGAAGAAGCCAGAACATCGATTACTCTATACCTGAACGCTTCTTCACTATTTAAATTGAGATTTTTCTCAACAAACATCCATGCCGCAGTTTCATTTCTTTTATGCATCACAGCTTTTTCAGCTATGAATTTTGAAAGTGCCTTGATCACTTTAGGATCTTCTATAGGCTCAGAACCGCTGAAGGGTGAATAGCTTATTGGCTGGGCAGAACCTATCAGGGCATGGGGAGCCATAGCCGCTATATGCGATGAGATCAATATGAATACACCGGCAGACCAAGCTTTAGCTCCCTTTGGAAAAACATAAGAGGCTACTGGAATTTTTGAGCTCTCAACAAGTTCGATTATTTTCATTGTTGCTTCAAGTTGGCCTCCCGGAGTGTTTAGAATTATTAGGAGAAGCTCTGCGTTAACAAGCTTTGCATACTCTATGGCTTCTCTTACCAATTCAACGGAGGCTACAGTTATCGTGCCATTGATTTCTACAGTTATGACTCTGTTCTCACGATTAATGTCCTCTGCCAATAGGATTTGAGCAAAAAAAGAAAAGGATAAAATCCATAGAAGTAATAAAGTTAAAAGCTTCATCGATGCTGTCTTATTCCCCCTAAGACTTTAATGCTTTAGATACAGCTGCGATTTTTCCTATGTCCCCGACCTCCGTAGTTGTGGTTACGATCACCATGTTCCTCTCCCTAGCTATCTCCGTCAATGTTTGAAGCTCCCTTAAGCGAAGTGCATAGGGGCTTTCAAGATAGCGCTTGGCCGCCTCGACTATTTTTTCAGCAGCCGCATACTCGCCCTCGGCGATTATTATTCTAGCCCTTTTTTCCCTTTCAGCCTCAGCTTGTTTAGCTATAGCCCTTAGCATGGATTCTGGCATGGCAACATCTCTTATGGGTACGGCCATAACTTTGATCCCCCAAGAATCGGTATAAGAGTCCAAGATTTCGCTTATTCTTTTACTTAACTCCTCACGCTTAATCAATAGATCATCCAATTCAACTTGCCCTAAAACATCCCTTAAAGTGGTTTGGGCTAGCAAATTCGTAGCATACAGATAGTTTTCAACCTGGATCACGGCTTTACCCGGATCGAAAACTCTGTAATAAACTGCGGCATCAACATCAACGCTTACATTATCCTTGGTTATAACCCTCTGCTTCGGAATATCGAAAGCAACTACTCTTAAATCTATTTTAACGAATTTGTCCACTAGAGGAATTATAAGAAAAATCCCTGGACCTTTTACTCCAACAAAGCGTCCTAGCCTGAATATTACTCCTCTTTCATACTCTTTAACTATCTTTATCGCTAAGGATAAAATCCATAGGACTATGATAAGGATTATCGCATAAAGGAATAGTGAAGTAATCTCTCCAACCTGAAGTAAAAGATTTTCCATTGTTTACTCCTCAAACTACTATTTAGCCTGCAGGCTTAAATATTTTTTATGGTTTTCTAAGAAAAGTTAAATTGGAGCAATTTAGTTCGATGATGAATTCAGCCTTACAGAGCTATGCCTAGTTATTAGAGAAAAAAGATAGGCGACCTGATTTAAAGATCAATTGGAGGAGGAGTTTTTCTCCTAGCTTCACTAGGAAGTTTAGTCCATTTTAAAAAATCTTCGCTCGGTGGATTTGTCTTATAAAGCTCACGCCGTTTAAATTCAAGGAGGCTATTTGCCTCTCCGATAAACTCCGCTCCAGTTAATACTTCGTTGTTAGATTTTTTAGCCACTTCAAAGACTGGGTGAATGAATTCTCTCCAATTTTCAGATCTTAATGAATGATGCTCCAGAATTGTTGTAGGGATTTTTTTAACAATTTTTTTAAGGTTCTCAATGGCCACTCCCACATCCTCGCTTTTAACCCTAAAGTCTAAAAGGTAGAATGGGGGTCCTCCAATTATTAGGACGCACGGGTCATCGTCGAGTATCAGCTCTAAGGTATCCTTAACCATAGGTCCTTGAACATCCGATGCGTAGAGCAACTTTTCATCATCGGCATAAATCGTAAGCATTAAAACCCATCCTAGCTGGCTATTTTCGATTCCATGAAAAACTGGTCTGGAGAACTTAATTTTAGTCTTTCCAAATTCCAAATCTTTACCATCGGCACTCATAGAGTTTTTAGCTATCCTTTTAATCAATTTTTGAATCATCCATCCCCTGCGCCTTTGATTAAAATTTATCGAGGACTTAATATCCTTCATTAAAACTATCTTATCCTTGTATACGTTCTCAGCTTCTTCAGGACTAGAGCCTATCCAAACGTTTTCTACATAATTCGGCGTATAATGATCATTATGATAGTGGGAGATAGTTATTATTTCAGCCTTTTTAGCAAATTCTCTAAGCCTATCTCGGCATTTTTTTCTCGCTTCATATTCTAGTGGATGCGGTAGAAGAGCGAACCTTGGGCCTAAAGATATTCCAGGATCGAGTAAGATCTTCAAATCGGGCGTTTCAACGAATGTGCACATAGATCTAACTCCAAAGCTTTCGAAAGCGATAGGCAGAAGCTTAATTTTTTTCATCTCGATTTGCCTCTATAAGTTTACCCTAATCCATATA
>JAGTRH010000001.1:9219-12497 GCA_018396795.1 Candidatus Bathyarchaeota archaeon | reverse complement strand
TATAAGCGATTATGGATCGATAGTAGCCTAAATAGCCTATCATGTGTTAAGTTTTTATCTAAGTTTTTCAATAATCTTATAGGGTAGGCGATGACGAGTCTGGCCCGAATGATTTGAGTTGATTGAGATCTTGAGTGCGTGAGCCTACCCACTTTTTATTGATTTTTTAACACCGTGAGTGGGAAATTCCCACACTCTTTAGATATGGATGAGAACAAACTTTTATATATGTGCCCAAATACATTATAGAAAAACGGAAAGGATTTAAATGAGAAGGGTTCAGCTAACATACAAGTTTAGGCTTTATCCAAGGAAAGAGCATGAAGAAAAGCTATTGAGGCTTTAGCTGCTTTGGAGAATTTGCACTTTCATCTTTACAGCGCTAGGCTACGTTGGGTGAAGGAGAAGTTTCCACAATTTTCGAAGGATTTGGATGAGTTATGGGGAGCTTATGGTGCTCTTGGATACGAAGGCATTAACGGGGAGAGAGCAGAAAAAGTTATAGCGGCTATGGAGCGTGTTTTAGATGGATTTGAGAACAAATCAAATGTCAAATTTAAATAGGGTCGTTGATTTAATATCTAGGTTTGAGGGCGTTTTGGGAATTTTACTTTTCGGAAGCATGGCTAGAGGAGACTATGACGAGTATTCGGATCATGACCTGCTTATCGTTTTTAAGGACAAGTCCTCTATGTGGAAAAGCTGGGACAATTTATTTGAGGTTGTTAGCAGCCTAAGAATGAATTTACATGTAATTCCTGAAAGTCTAGAAGAGTTTAAAACCGCTAATCCAGTATTCTTGGAGGAGCTTTTCAAACATGGGAAGTTTCTTTTCGCTCGTTTTCCTATGAAGGTTTCTTACTTCCTTTATAGAAAAGGTGGAGGAGGAGTCGTCACTAAAGTTGGAGGAATCAAACTTAATGAGGGATGCGTTTTAATCCCTAAAAGCGCAGCCGAAGAAATTGTGGGCTTTCTAAAAGATTTCGGCATCAAAACCAGAAAGCTTGAAGTGGGATTAAGTGATAAATGGCTAAAAGCTTTTTCAATTCATAATTTAGCGCAGACAAGTTGATGATATTTTTAGACTTTTGACTACTCACTTGACTTCTTTCTCACTAGAGCTAAAACAAGCGTTGTAAGAGTTATGAACAATACTAGGTATACATGCCTCAATTCTGGAACTGGCAATGGTGATGACAAAGTATCTTGAATTCCAGCGGCATTTCCTATAGCATCTATTTCTCCTTTATAAGAAACGCAGAGTTCTCCAAACCCATTATAAAAACTGATCTCCGGTGTTTCGATAGAAAATATGGTGCCATAATCGCCCAAATGCTGGGCATTCCAATCTTGAATTGGAACGGAAAGCCATGAAAACTCTAGAGCAAGCACATTCGCCATGTTAACTCTAAATTTGGTTTTAAAATCTATTGATCCATCATCGTTTATCCTATAAAAAGTTAATGGATGAGCATAAGCCTTAAAGTACCTAACCCTCAAATCCGTGCTATACCCTTCATCAGAACTTTTTAAAAAAGTCCCATGAACTTCAGCATTCAATTCCCAATGCAAACTTTTAGATGTTGTGTTATAAAAAAATTTGAAGAATTTGAAGTTATCGCTCGGTTGATTTTGTGTTTTCATATAGACCACTTTTTCATCGCCATACATCAACCTCAAGCTATCGTTAAGTATATCAGCAATTTGCGACTTTACACTCAAAGCGCCCTCCTCTTGGACAGAGCCATCAAAGTATTTGCTCAGGTTTCCAAGCAGATCTTGTCCTTCCCTACTTAATCTTGAACAATCTATTCCATTCTTTGATGTATAAGCATGTAACAAAAGGTAAGGATTGTCTGGCTCCCCCCTCATCTTTATCTCCATTAATATCGATGATCCATTTTTGATCGCATTTCCGTTCAAATTTGTTTTAGAAAGACTCTTACATTTTTGAATGAAATTGATAGTGCTATATGAAGGAATGGAATCATAGAACTCTCCGTATCCTTCTTTTAACCAAACCTCGTGTCCCGAATCTGGAAAAAGATACCATTCTTTATGGTACCAACTCACTCCACTCCACCCTTCATTTGGTAGTTTTTCATAGAACTCTTTACCCTGAGGCCAAAGCTCTTCACTCCAAACGACCCCGTACATCAACAAAACATTGGCTTTAACCTCATCCGCATAGAATGTAGAGCTTAAAGCTCCTTCGGGAGTAGAACTCTTAAGAGGTGCGCTGATGATTATCGCTCCATTTGGGGCCTCCCAAGTTTTTGGATCTCTTTTTGAGATCTCATACCCCACAGCCACCCCACCAGTAGAATATCCAATTAAATAGGCGTACTCATACCCATTTTCAACAATCCAAGAATGAACTTCATGAATAAACTTGCTATCTCTACTATATTTAAGAATATGCGCAACTTCATCACCGCAAGGTATACCTCGAGTGTATGGGCCTTCGTACAACGCTAAAATGCTATAGTTTTTAGCCAAATCGTTTATGTAGTTCATCGTTCCAAAAGACTCAAACTCGTAAGGATTTATGGTTACATAACTCGATTCTGAACGCCCTCCACCCAGCCATAGTAGGCATGAATCACTACCTGTTTTATGCCAATAATGCCACTTGCTGTTGGCAATGGATACCGTCGTTAATTGAGTTCCCGACTTATTGCTCGAACAATTTCCGATCACTTCTATAGAAAATGGAAAAACGCAATTGTTTTCATCATAACACCAATTGTCCTTATACCAATATCTGGTGATTGCATTCAACTTCCACTCCATCTTTTCAATCGGGGCTTCTATCGTAAACGAGAACGTTTTGCTTTCACTACCACTTAAATAATACCTAAGGGAAGCGACTATGCTAGTAAAATTTGGTGCGAAAATTCCTAAATCAGCTATAGTCCAATCGAGGTAGGAATATTGAACAGTAACGTTTACTGAGAAGGTTTGACCTGAATAGACTTGTGCAGGATGTTCTACAGAGATTATTTTAACGATAAGAGCATAATCACCACTCACTATAGGTGATGAGCAGATGAATACCCATGGAAGCATCATTGTAACGAGTATGAAACTTATCTTTGGTTTTATCAAGGGCCATCGCCAAAAGGATTCAAAATGTTTATATTATAGCACTATGATAAAACTTATTAACTTGCCGATTTCGCTAATACTCTTAGCTTATGAAGAGCTTAAATAAAAGTGCACAAAACATTTTCTTAGGGAGAGAGTCTTAAAAATTGAGAAGATCTAAAAAGCAAAAG
>JAGTRH010000001.1:0-9209 GCA_018396795.1 Candidatus Bathyarchaeota archaeon | reverse complement strand
CATATTCGATCATGTATTAGTTCCGAAGCATGTGATTTTATCCAAGGATGAAGCCGAAGCTGTACTAAAGAAGTACCACATAAAACCGTATCAACTTCCATACATCGAAGCCTCGGATCCAGCTGCTGAAGCGATAGGCGCTAAGCCCGGAGATATAGTAAAGGTTGTAAGGAAAAGCTCAACGGCCGGGGAGGTCGTTGTTTATAGATATGTAGTAGAGTAAATTTTAAAGGGGAATTAAAATTGTCAATTTCTAGTCAAGATTCATGGGAAGTTTTTAAAGAATTCATTAAAGAAATAGGACTCGTAAAACAGCATATAGACTCTTACGATGACTTCATAGAGCATGGAATTCAAGCAATAATTGATGAAGTTGGAGAAATACCCTTAGAAGTGGAAGAATTTCCATTCAAAATAAAGCTTGGGAAAATAGAGATAGGTACTCCTAGGGTTATAGAATTAGGCGGATCCGAGCGTCAAATTTTTCCGAATGAAGCACGTGTTAGGAACCTTACCTACGAGTCCCCACTTTATCTGGAGATGATACCAGTTATAGACAATAAAGAGGGACACCGAGAATTCGTATACATAGGCGATTTTCCAGTGATGCTTAAATCGAAGATATGCCCCCTTTCAAAGTTAAGCTCTGAAGATCTATTAAGTGTCGGTGAAGATCCGCTAGATCTTGGAGGATACTTCATTATAAACGGCTCAGAAAGAGTTATAGTCGCACTCGAAGATTTGGCGCCAAACAGAATCTTGATAGATATCGAAAAAAGTGGGGCTTCTTTAGTTTATAAAGCAAAAATATTCTCTACGGCTGTAGGTTTCAGGGCAAGAATTGAGGTCACGATGAAGAGTGACGGAGTTGTATACGTATCGATACCTGGAGTTCCCCAAGACCTTCCTTTTACAGCCATAATGAAAGCTCTTGGAATAAAAGAAGATGTAAATATAGCTGAAACCGTATCTTTAGATCCTGAAATCCAGGATGAGTTAGAGCCATCATTCGAAAAGGTTGTTGGAATAACCTCAGCAAAGGAAGCTCTCTTATTCATAGGGAATAGGTTGGCTCCAGGTCAAATAGAGGATTATAGGATGAAGAGAGCTGAAACGGTAGTAGATAAAAATTTCTTGCCCCACCTTGGTAGGAATCCAGAAAACAGATATGCAAAAGCTTTATTCCTTGCAGAAATAGTTTGTAGATTAATCGAACTTAAGCTTGGTAGAAGAATTCCTGATGATAAAGACCATTACACTAACAAAAGATTGAAGTTAGCTGGGCCGCTTCTTGCAGAACTTTTTAGAGTGGCTTTTAGGAATTTGGTTAAAGACCTCAAATATCAGCTCGAAAGAATAATGATCAGAAAGCGCATGGAAATAACTCTCGCCAATGCAGTTAGGCCAGGCATAGTTACTGAAAGAATTCAGCATGCTATAGCTACTGGGAACTGGATAAGGGGAAGAGTTGGCATAACTCAGTTACTGGATAGGACCAATTTTATTTCAACCCTAAGCCATCTTAGAAGGCTTCAATCCCCATTAAGTCGAAGTCAACCCAATCTTGAGGCAAGAGACTTACATCCAACGCATTGGGGAAGGCTTTGTCCTAATGAAACACCCGAAGGCTCCAACTGTGGACTAGTAAAGAACTTGGCTTTATCTGCCGTAACTTCTGTTGGAATCAATCCTTGGCTCATGGTTGAAAAAGTTAAGGAACTAGGTGTAGTCCCTCACGAAAGAGCTGATGCAGGCCTTCGAAAGGATGGTGCAAAGGTAATCATAGATGGAATAATTGCGGGTTATTGTAAAAACCCAATGGAATTGTGCGAAACCATAAGGAGATTGAGAAGAAGCGGTGAGATAAGTCCAGAAGTTAACGTAGCTTATTATTCTCCACCGAGGAAAGGTGGAAGACCTGAGGTTTACATTAACTGCGATGCGGGTAGGGTGAGGAGACCCCTAATAGTGATCGAAAGAGGCAAATCAAAATTAACCAAAGAGCATGTTAGGAAACTTCTTCAAGGGGAAATTAAATGGAACGACTTAATAAAAAATGGCATAATAGAATACATAGATTCTGATGAGGAAGAAAATGCGCTCGTAGCCATAGATGAAAGCAAGATAAACAGTAAAACGACCCATCTCGAATTAACTCCCTACACAATCCTTGGCGTCTGTGCATCCCTGATCCCTTACGCTGAGCATAATCAATCACCTAGGAATGCCTATGAATCTGCTATGGCTAAGCAAGCCTTAGGTACATTTAGCACAAACTTCTTTCTTAGAACCGATTCGAGATCCCACCTTCTCCACTATCCTCAAATACCATTGGTCATAACCAAGCCGATGGAAATTATTAACTATAATGAAAGGCCCTCAGGGCAAAATTGTGTAGTTGCTGTGCTTTCATTTCAAGGGTATAACATGGAAGACGCGATAATCGTTAACAAATCGTCTGTTGAAAGAGGATTGGGCAGATCTACGTTTTTCAGGATTTACGAGGCTGAGTGTAGACAATACTTGGGTGGGTTAAGGGATAAATTTGAAATTCCGGAGCCAAGTATAAGGGGTTATAGGGGCGATAAATACTACAGGTTACTCGAGGAAGATGGGATAATTTCAGTGGAAGCAAACGTTGATGGAAATACAGTCTTAATAGGAAGAACAAGCCCTCCAAGGTTTTTAGAAGAGTATAAAGAATTCGAAATAAGGGGACCAACGAAAAGAGACTCTTCCGTGAGCGTAAGACCATCAGAATCTGGAATAGTAGATACTGTTTTTGTTACCGAATCCATCGAGGGCAGTAAGCTTGTTAAAGTCAAAGTCAGGGATTTGCGCATACCTGAGCTTGGAGATAAGTTTGCATCGAGACATGGGCAAAAGGGCGTAATAGGACTTTTGGTCAGAGAGGAGGATATGCCTTTCACAGAAAACGGCATGGTTCCAGACATCATCATAAATCCACACGCTATACCTTCAAGAATGACGATAGGGCAATTCGTTGAAATGATAGCCGGAAAAATAGCGGCTATAAAAGGCATCCCAGTCGATGGAACTCCTTTTGACAACGAAGAAGTAGAAGATATTAGGGGCACTCTATTGAAGCTTGGATTCCAACATAGCGGTAGAGAAGTTTTTTACAATGGGATATCTGGACAAAAACTAGTTGCCGATGTATTCACAGGAATTGTTTACTATCAAAAACTGCACCACATGGTAGCCGATAAAATTCATGCAAGGGCAAGAGGACAAGTCCAAATGCTCACGAGACAGCCAACCGAAGGCAGAGCTAGAGGAGGAGGTCTAAGGTTTGGGGAAATGGAGAGAGACTGTTTGATAGGATACGGGGCTTCAGCACTCTTAAAAGATAGACTTCTTGAAGAATCTGACAAGTATGTGGCAATAGTTTGTGAAAACTGCGGATTCTTGGCTTACTACGATGCAAAACAAAATAGGCATACATGCAGGATTTGCGGAGATAAAGCCATAATCTCACCTGTTGAGATATCCTATGCCTTCAAGCTTTTAATTCAAGAATTAATGTCTTTAGGAATCGCTCCAAGACTTAGACTTGAGGAACGTGTATAATCATGGCAATAGTTGAAGAAATTTTTAAAAATATAGAAAACATCAAGTTTACTTTACTTTCTCCAAATGAAATTAGAAAACTTTCCGTTGTAGAGATTCAAACAGCAGATACTTATGATGAAGACGGCGCTCCAATAGTTTATGGGCTTATGGACGGTAGGCTGGGAACTCTCGAGCCTAGGCAAAAATGTAAAACCTGTGGAAACACTGCTACGGCATGTCCGGGACATTTTGGTCATATAGAGTTAGCTGAACCTATAGTTCATGTAAGTTTTGCTAAATTAGTCTATAAACTTCTATCGGTTATATGTAGAAACTGTGGTAGAATTTTACTCCCTGAAGAGAAAATCGCTCATTATAAAAAATTGTTGGAGGAAGAAAAATCAAGGTTAAACATAGTTCCAAACTCTTTTTATGAAACCATAATTCGTGAAGCAAAAAAATCACAAGATTGCCCACATTGCGGAGCTAAGCAATATGCCATAGAATTCGTCAAGCCCGTATCGTTCTATGAAAGAATGGATGGAGGAGCGCCAAAACTTACCTCAAGTGCAATCAGAGAAAGGTTCGAAAGAATTCCCGAGGAGGATCTAAAGCTTTTAGGAATGGACCCTGCGGCATGCAAACCGGAGTGGATGATTCTCCAAGCTTTGTTAGTTCCTCCTGTAAGCGTAAGACCATCAATCACATTAGAATCAGGGATACGCTCTGAAGATGATTTAACCCATAAATTAGTAGACATAGTTAGGATAAATCAAAAACTTAAGGAAGCAAGAGAATCGGGCGTACCGATGAATATAATCCAAGAACTTCACGATCTTCTTCAATACCATGTAACCACTTATTTTGATAATGAAGTATCCGGAATCCCACCGGCAAGGCATAGGTCTGGAAGAGCTCTCAAAACTTTAACCCAAAGATTAAAAGGAAAAGAAGGAAGGTTTAGAGGAAATCTTTCGGGAAAGAGAGTTGATTTTTCGGCTAGAACTGTGATATCTCCTGATATAAACCTTGATATAAATGAAGTGGGCGTTCCGATAGAAGTAGCTACGAGGCTTACGCTTCCAGAAAAAGTAACTCAGTGGAATTTGGAAGAGATGAAGAAATTGGTAGAGAATGGCCCCGAAAAATATCCAGGCGCGTTGTACATTATAAGACTCGATGGAAGAAGAATAAGGCTTGAATTCGTAGCCGATAGGAAAGGTTTGGCCGAATCATTGCAACCCGGGTTTATAGTTGAAAGACATATTCGCGACGGGGACATAGTTCTCTTTAATAGACAACCGTCGTTGCACAGAATGTCTATAATGGCCCATTTTGTTAAAGTTCTTCCTTACAAAACGTTTAGGCTTAATCCATGCATCTGTCCTCCTTACAATGCTGATTTTGATGGGGATGAAATGAACTTACACGTACCTCAAAGCGAAGAGGCTAGAACTGAAGCCAAGATACTGATGCAGGTGCAGGATCAAATACTTTCTCCAAGGTATGGGGGCCCGATCATAGGCGCAATCAGGGATTTGTTGAGTGCAGCATTTTTACTAACGTATTCTTCAACATACTTAAAAAAGGAAGAGGTTGGTAAATTATTAGCGGCAACTGGCTACGAAGGTCCATTGCCAAAGCCAGCTATAAAAAAACCCAAAGAATTATGGTCTGGAAAACAAATTTTCAGTTTATTCTTACCTAAAGACTTCAATTTTGCCTCAAAGTCCAATCTCTGTAATGTCTATAATTGTCAAGAATGTTTGAAGGACAGATGCCCCTACGATGCCTATATAGTAATCAAGGAAGGAATTCTAGAGAAGGGAGTGATAGACAAAAACTCTATAGGAGCTGAAAAATCTGAAAGTCTTTTCCACAGGATCGTTAAAGATTATGGGTCACAAGTAGCAAGGGAATTTTTGAACTCTATTTCAAAATTGCTCGATAGATTCATAACAATGAGAGGATTTATCTATGCCATCGATGAATTGGACATACCGAACTCTGTAAAAGAAAAAATTAAAAAAGAAATCAGTAGGTATGAAGAGAATGTAAATTCATTGATCGAAAGCTATAGAGAAGGAAGTTTAGAAAGATTACCAGGACAAACCCTTGAAGAATCCTTAGAAATTTACATAATGAATGAACTGTCAAAAGCACGCGACGTGGCCGGTGAATACGCAGAAAAATACTTTTCCATGGATAATAATGGAATCATAATGGTTAGGGCTGGAGCCAGAGGATCTCTTTTAAATATAAGCCAGATGACGGCAAATGTAGGTCAACAATCCATCAGAGGAAAAAGAATTTTGAGAGGTTATAGAGATAGGGCATTATCGTGTTTTGAATGGGGAGACATGGGTGCAGCGGCTAGGGGCTTTGTTTATTCCTCTTATAGAGATGGACTCAGTCCAGTAGAGTTCTTCTTCCACGCAATGGGTGGAAGGGAAGGGCTAGTCGATACTGCTGTTAGAACTCAGCAAAGCGGATACATGCAAAGACGCTTGATAAATGCTCTTGAGCACCTTCGCATAGAATACGACGGTACTGTTAGAGACTCTAATGGTAATATAATCCAGTTTAAATACGGAGAGGATGGCATAGATGCCGCAAAAAGTGATCATGGAAAAGCAGTCAATGTAGAAAGGCTCATAGAATCCGTAAGGATTAGCGTAAAGAGAGGAGCAAAAGCAAACAGGGGCTATGTTCTTAAAAAAATAAAGAGCGTTGAGGATGAATTGACTCCCCTATTAGTCGAGGGGCTAAAAAACGCTCTATTAAAATCCAATCTTAGTAAGGAAGGAGTAGATAGAGTCATAGCCCAGGTAATTAAGGATTTTAGAAAAGCATTGATAGAGCCTGGAGAAGCTGCCGGAATAATCTCGGCACAATCCATAGGGGAGCCTGGAACCCAAATGACTCTCAGAACATTCCACTTTGCTGGAGTAAAAGAACAAAACGTCACATTGGGATTGCCCAGATTGATTGAAATCGTTGATGCGCGAAAGACACCATCAACACCTATGATGATCGTTTATCTTGACAAAAAGCATAGAGAAAATAAACAGAAAGCTGAGGAAGTGGCCACACTTATAACCTACACAAGTTTAGCCGATGTAGCAACTAGCATAGAGAAAGACATAACGAAGATGAGGATAAACGTTAAATTAAACCTGAAGGCGATGAAAGAAAGAAAAATAAGCTTAAAAGATTTAAGGGAAATCATAAAACCAGTTGGTTGTCGTGTAAAGATATCAGAATCAAACCTTCAGATAATTCCTGAAGAAATGGATCTAGATCAATTCAAAAGGTTATCCTCTAAAATTTCCTCCATATGTGTAAAAGGAATTCCTGCCATTAAAAGGGCTGTAGTAATGAAAGAAGGTGATGAGTGGCTTATCAAAACAGAAGGCTCCAGTTTAGAGCAAGTGCTTCAAGTTCCCGGTGTAGATCCAACCAGAACTATTACTAACAATATCCATGAAGTTGCTACCGTACTCGGTATAGAGGCTGCAAGAAATGTTATAATTAAAGAAGCCATGAGTGTGCTTGAAGAACAAGGCTTAGACGTCGATGTTAGGCATATAATGCTGGTTGCTGAGGCTATGACATCTTCTGGAGAAGTACTTCAAGTAGGTAGACACGGAATCAGCGGAGAGAAAATGAGCACTTTGGCTAAGGCCGCCTTCGAAATAACAGTCCCGACTCTGGTAGAAGCAGTTATTAAGGGTTCTGTAGATAGGCTGAAAGGAGTTGCTGAGAATGTGATAGTGGGCCAACAAATACCAATGGGTACAGGGGCTATAGACGTTTACATGAGTATGCCTAAAAGCGGTGAAGCAAAGGAATGATGGACGTGAATAGGCAAATAAAAATAGTCGTCAAAACCGGAAAGGTAGAGTTCGGTAGAAAAAAAGCCGTCGAGGCAGCTAAAACGGGTAAAGCCAAATTGGTCATAATAGCCTCCAATTGTCCGGACGACTATAAAAAGGATATACTGTACAACGCAAAAATTTCCGAGCTCCCAGTTTATGTATATCCGGGCAGCAGTTTAACTCTCGCATCGGTTTGTGAAAAGCCTTTTGTAATAGCGGCTATGACTATTAAAGATGTTGGGGACTCAGAGATAATGAGATTGGTGGAAAAATGAATTGACCATGTCTAAGATAAAGCTAACTAACGAAGAAATGCGCTATATAGCTTTATTCGAGAGCATCACCGGAGCGACGATAAAAGATTGCCTAATAGATCAAAAAGGAAAAAGAATAATTTTTATAGCAAAAGAAGGTGACATGGGGTTAGCTATTGGAAAAGGTGGGAAAAACATTAACCTTTTGGAAAAAATGACTAGCCATAGCATCGAAATGGTTGAATACGCCGATACTCCAGAACAACTAATACGTAACGCTTTAACTCCGGCTAGAATTAAAAACATCAGGATTTCTGAAAAATCTGATAAAAAAATAGCAATAGTTGAGGTTAATCCAAGAGATAAAGCCATAGCCATAGGAAAAAATGGACGTACTATCGAGAAAACAAGAATGCTTGTGAGAAGGTATTTTCAAATAAATCATATAATCATCGCATAAAATTTCAAAATGGCCTCTTAAACTCTTCTTCTGCCATAACCTTTTTAAAATAGAGTGGCCATTCTTGTCTTTGCGGTATTGAAGTTTTACCTTCTATCTAGCTGAAAATTTAAGTATAACTTCGAAGCGGGAAATCCCGCACTCTTTAGATATGGATGAGAGCGAACTTTTATATACGTACCCTCATAAATCCATACTTATAGAAAAACAGAAAGGATGCAAATGCGAAGGATTCAGCTAACCTACAAGTTTAGGCTTTATCCAAGGAAAGAACAAGAAGAAAAGCTATTGGAAACTTTGGAGCTATACAGGCAAACATATAATTACTTCTTGACTCAATGGAATGGCAAGCCACAAAGCAGGCTTAAGCTTCAAGCCCAACTGCCCAAGCTTAAAATTGAAAAGCCTGAACTGAGCAAGGTTTATTCGAAAGCCTTACAGATGGTTCTATACCAGCTTTATTCAAACCTAAAGGCTTTATCGAAGCTAAAGGAAAATGGCAAGAAGGTTGGAAGGTTAAGGTTTAAGGGAAAAGGATGGTATAAGACTATAAACTATAATCAAAGCGGCTTCAAGCTGATTAAGACGAGTAAAAGGCTTGATTTGCTACGCCTATCTAAAATAGGCAATATACCCATAAGAATCCATAGGCCAATAGAAGGCAAGATGAAGCAAGTAATAGTGAAAAGGTATAACTCTGGCAAATGGTTCGCTTTCGTATGCGTAGAGAAGGAAGTTGAAACTCTCCAAAATGAACCTAAGAAAGCGATAGGCATTGATGTAGGAATAAAGCACTTCCTTACTGATAGCGATGGTAGGCAAATAGAAAACCCAATGTTTTACGAGAAAACATTAAAAATAATAATGGTTCTTCAGCATTGGCTATCAATGAGAAAGAAGGGCTCAAAGAACCGTGAAAAGCAAAGAGTGAAACTGGCTAAAGTATATGAAAGGCTTGTAAACCAGAGAGATGACTTTCTCCATAAGCTATCAAGCTTTTACGCTAGAAACTATGGCGTAATATGCGTAGAAGATTTAGGGATA